>JAACFD010000101.1 GCA_009937555.1 Chlamydiales bacterium
CTATATAAAGCTTGTGTCATTAAAAGATTTATTTTAGCTTAGCCTTATCCATACAACCCTTCAAATAAGAGAGTTTATGATTACATTAGAGGAAAATAAAGCTTCATCTCAGATAGATAAAAATTTAATGCTTAGAAGATTATGTCGAGAGCAACAGGCCTCTATCAACCATTTTTTTCAGCAGATAGATTTTGATAAACTTGAAGGGATTCTAAGCAAAATGCAATCTTGTGAAGGTAAGATTATTTTCTCTGGTATAGGGAAAAGTGGCATTATAGCTCAAAAACTAGCTGTCATGATGATTTCTACTGGTACTGAAAGTATTTTTCTAAACCCTGCCGATGCTTTACACGGAGACTTAGGTCAAGTAGGGGATAAGGATATTGTTATTATGCTAAGTAAAAGTGGAGAAAGTGACGAATTAATTAATCTAATTCCCTACATTAAAAATAAAGAAGCGTGGACAGTGGCGTGGGTATCAAATGTGGATTCCCGTCTAGTTAAGCAGTGTGACGATTTCTTAGAGCTTCCCCTTGATAAGGAGCTATGCCCTTTTAACCTTGCTCCCACAACTTCATCAGCTCTGCAACTCGTAATGGGTGATATATTGGTTGTAGCGCTAATGCATCTTCATAGCTTTAATCTAGAAAGTTATGCTAAAAACCATCCGTCTGGAAGAATTGGAAAAAGAATTACCTATTTAGTTGACGACTTAATGTTAAAAAAAGAAGACCTCCCCCTTTGTCACCTTGAAGACACTGTTGCGGATGTCCTAGTGGAACTTTCAAATAAACGCTGTGGTTGTGTACTTGTTGTGGATCATGCCTCTAAGTTACAGGGTATTTTCACAGACGGAGACTTAAGAAGAACCTTGCAAAATAAAGCCGATAAGGTTCTTTCTGAAAAAATAGAGGATGTCATGACTAGAGACCCAAGAGTAGTGGCTCAGGACGTTCTTGCATATGAAGCAATGCGTATTATGGAAGAGGATAAAGAAAGACCTGTTACAGTCTTGCCAGTGATTGATAACGGGCAAGTAATAGGGCTAATCAAAATGCACGATATTTTACAGGCTGGTATTTAGGCAAAGAGTATGGCTTTTCCATACTTCATCAATTTCTTTAACATCACTTTTCTTAAAATGAGGGAATCGAAAACAATTTTCCTTTTGCCCTATTTTGTGTAAGGGCTCAAAAATATTTAGCTCTTGACGTGAGAGTCCAAGCCTGAACTCTAACTCAACCCCAAACTCATCACTACTTTCATAGTATCTAACTGCTTCAAGGCTTTTCCAGGAAGCTTCAAAAACTTTTTTCTTAGATGAAAAGTAACTAAAGCCTTCAGGAGTTAAAAGGAATTCTTCGTGCTGCATCTGCTTTAAAAGAAGCTTTCTGTAAGGGATCATTCCGTAAGTTACTGATAGTAAAAAGATAGAAAATGTTAATAGACCATAGTCTTGTAGGAAGGTGTTAGGATATATGATACCAATGCCTACCAGCAATAAGCTAGGGGTCAGCGCAAGCAAGCTACCCTTAAGCAATTTTTGACTTAATATCTTAGGAGGAAGGGAAGCGTGCAGTTTAACTTGATCCATATTTAGCTCCTTAGTGTAATCACAAACTTTCATAAAAAACAGAATTAATGTATAGCAAAACAAGTAGTTATTGAGTTTAGGAGCTTTTGTTTGAAAGGTAGATTAGTTTTAAAAGTAGTGTTTATTTTCATTACTTTTTTTAGTTGTTATTCGTTATTCGGTCTCGAGCGTTGGGAATCTAATAAATTTGCGCATTCTTTTTTAGAGGATATTGGGTTAGCGTGGAAAGTTTATACAACCCTAGCAATATTCATTGCTGTTTTTATCTCCCTAATAAAAGAGTGGTTACCTCCTGATGTGACTATGTTGATGGGGGCAGGTATATTAGTTGTCCTTGGAATTATTGAACCTGGGCACTTTCTTTTAGGATTTTCACAACCTGTTATATTCATACTTGCCATGCTATTTATTATAGCAAAAGCAGTTGAGCAAAATGGACTGCTAAATGGTTTTTCAAGACACATTATAAATAAAGACAGCCATATTTCATGGGCTCTTATGAAAATGATGTTTCCCTTGAGTTTTCTATCTTCATTTCTTAATAACACTCCAATAGTACTTATGCTGACGCCTTTTGTAAGGAAGCAAGCGCTTAGAATGAACGTAAGTCCCTCAAAGTTCCTTATACCCCTATCTTATGCAACTATTTTTGGAGGGACATGCACATTAATAGGAACCTCAGGGAATTTAATAATAGATGGCATGCTCACTCAATTAAGTTCAGGTAAAGTCTCTCTAGGTTTTTTTGAGCTAGCGTATCTTGGTGTGCCTATTGTTATTGTTGGAGTAGTATATATGTCTCTTTGGGGACATAGAAAGTTGCCCTCTCGAGTTGATGCCACTTCTGATGTGATTCAAAAAGCAAAAGATTTTGTAGCTGAGTTTGCGGTGTCAAAAGAATGTATTGTAGCTGGGAAAACAGTCAGAGAAGCTGGAGAACAGTTCTTTGAAGGGGAAAGGATTATTGAAATTCTTCGAGGACACCAGATAATAGATTCTCCAGAGCCTGGCGAGACCATACAGTCAGGTGACCATTTAGTTTTTGCTGGAGATATTAATCACATCCAGCAGCTTCATAAAATTCCAGGTTTAGAGTCTCAGGTAAGTGGAGAGTTTGATCTAGATGAGCACTCATCACACTTCTCAGAAGCTATTATCTCTACAACCTCTTCATTAATTGGTAAAACAGTAATAGGTTCAAACTTCCGAAATAACTATGGTGCTACCATACTTGCTATCTATAGACAGGGAAACCGTATTAGAGGTCGTATTGGAGATATTGTGTTGCAAGCAGGAGACCTTCTTATTATTCTCTCAGGTTCTGAGACCTGGTCACGTGAGAGTAATTATACAAATGACTTTTACTTTTTGCGGTTTAATGAAAAGCTTCCTTCTCTAAAATTATGGAAAGCTGTGACACTAACCTTAGCATTAATTATCATGGTCTTTAGTATCATGCGTGGGCTTGGTATGATCAAAGCAACACTTTGTATGGTTGGGCTATGCTTTGTAACAAAATCTATATCTATAAGAGAAGCAAGAAAAGCAATTAGGTGGAACCTGTTAATTTTAATAGGCTCAGCTTTTGCTTTTGCTCATGCCCTAGGTATTACGGGAGTAGCCCGCTTGTTTGCGGAGAGTATGCTGCCTATTTTTGGAGAAAACCCGCACACTTTTGTTGCAGGTCTTTTTATAATTACATTATTAATTACTGAAGTAATTACAAATAATGCTGCAGCACTACTTGTCTTTCCTATTGCAATAGAAACCATGAAGTTATCGGGGTACGTGGGGCCAAGCTCTTTAAAAGCTGTTGCAGTTACAGTAGCCTTAGGGGCCTCTTGCTCCTTTTTGACACCTATAGGCTATCAAACAAATACAATTGTATATGGTCCTGGAGGGTATAAATTTACAGATTACTTTAAAGTTGGATGGCCTCTTACTACTTTAATCGTGATTCTAGTTTCTGTTTTAGTTCCTCAAATATGGCCTTTTACTCATGTATAAATGCCTTGTAATTAGTTTTTAATAAGGGTATTATAAGCTTTTTATTATCTTTAGAAGAGCCTGACTAGATACATGGAATCCATCAATTATTATGAAGAAAATGCGGAAGAGTTTTACAAGCGGACTGTTCATATAGATATGCAGCATGCCTACGATAAATTTGAACCCTTAGTTAAAGCAAAGGGTGATATTTTGGATCTAGGTTGTGGGGTTGGAAGAGATAGTAAGTTCTTCTTGTCCCAAGGTTTTTCTGTAAGACCTATTGATGGCTCAAAAGAAATGATCCGATTGTGTGAGTTAGAAACAGGCATTAAAGCTGATCACTTATATTTTGAAGACCTTTGCTTTGAAGACTGTTTCGATGCTGTCTGGTCTTCGGCATCCCTGCTGCACGTGCCTTACGATAAAACACGAGTTGTATTTGAAAAGATAAACCAGGCTCTCAAGCCTGAGGGAATTTTTTACGCATCATACAAATATGGAGATAAATCCATGAGCGCTAAGGGAAGATGTTTTTATAATATGACTGAAGAAAGCATTGCACCCTACTTGGAAGGCTTATTTGAGGTGATTGACGTCTGGAAGACCGAGCATATTATTCATAATGCCAGTGTCCCTAGTCCGGACGGCTCCTGGTTAAATATCCTATGCCGTAAGAGTGAGAGCTAGTACGATTATTTTTCTGGGATAACTCCTCTAATTCCCTCTTTAGGGTTTTTTGAGTCGCCAAAATACCTAGGAATTTCTTTTTTCATCAGAGAAAGTATTTTCATTAGGTGAGTTTGTAGTTCAAAAGAGGCGTCAAACCAGGTAGCAATATGTTCCTTGGGAATAGTAGATGTCCTTATAGTAACTGGAAATTCATCTTTTATAACATACACAATAGAGTCTTCATATATCCTCTTATGTTGTGGGAAATTACAGAATAAGCACTTAGTCATTTTGCCTCGACCGGTATAAAGAAAGACAAACTATTAGGCTCCATATAATAAGAGCATAAGTAAGAGGGTAGGAGTGAAACAGGTTTGTTTTTTGTTGGTTTGAGTGGGATAAGTAGTTCCAGCGTTGAGATGCTCTATAAAGATTTAGCTGGAACTCTCCATCTTCAGCTCTTTTATCAATGGTAGTTAAGTCAGTACTTGAATCTAGAGACCACTCTTCTGCTAAGTAGTGCTTCCAGGCTTTAAGTAGTTGTTCTTTTTGTTCTTTATAATTTGTAGACAGTTCTTCATTGATATATTTATCTACTAGTTCTTTTTCCGTGGGGAAGGTAACACTGGGCTTAGTTTCACTAGCTAGTGGGAGTGCAGGGATAAAGAAAAGGTAGACAGCTAAAATAAGAGGTAATAAGCAGAGGCTTTCTTTCCCTCCTGATATTTTGAAGAGAGTTAAAAAGACAGCGCATATAGATAGGGCTAGCCATAGCTGGAATAAAGGGGGAATATGAAATGCTAAGTAGGTGAAAGTCTTAGCTATTACACTTAAAAAACCTGTGCTTTTCTCTTCTTTTAGCGTTTTATACTGATGATGAATTTCATTCTGTGTTTCCAGTGGTAGATTTTGAAAGCGCTGCTGGTGTCGGGTCAGTTTATCTGCTAAGTCGTTATGCTCGGAGGCTTGAATACGGCTAATAAGGTTAGGGTGGCCCATGATATTCTCATAAATTTGCAAAGCATCTTTTTTTAAATAGTAATGCTCAGTAAAACCTTCACTGGCTTGCCAAAGTAAAAGGCTAAAGCAGATGCATAAATGAAAAATGAGGACTATTTTCTGGAAAGTTCTGTTCATAAATTACTCACGCTAAAAGAAATTTTCTTTTTACAAAAAAAAGGTTTATATATGCAAGTGTTTGATAAAAAAAAGGTTAAAAGAAGTTTTTAACATTGAAAAATGAGGTCTCGAAAAATAGAAAAAAATAATGCTAAAAAAAACTTGTGGAAATAACTCAAGTTGTAGTAAGTTTTATGTTTCCTTTAATAAACAGGGCGTAAATTTACGACTTGTTCATCAAAATGGATAGCGAGCTTACAAGCTTGAACTTGCCTGTTATTTTGACAGTTTAAACAAGAAGACTTGAATAGATAGTTTGTGCGAGTTGTAAAATTTATTTTTACAATTTGCCTTTTAGTCAAATTTTATTTTTTTATGTGAGAATTTGATCCTGGTTCAGATTGAACGCTGACGGCGTGGATAAGGCATGCAAGTCGAACGAAGGACCACGAGCTTGCTCGTGGAACTTAGTGGCGAAAGGGTTAGTAATACATGAATAACTTGCCTTCTACTCTGGAATAACGTTTGGAAACGAGCGCTAATACCGGATGTGGTGGAATTATCATAAGATAGTTCTATTAAAGTGGGGGATCATTAGACCTTGCGGTAGAAGAGAGGTTCATGGGATATCAGCTTGTTGGTGAGGTAATGGCTCACCAAGGCTAAGACGTCTAGGCGGATTGAGAGATTGACCGCCAACACTGGGACTGAGATACTGCCCAGACTCCTACGGGAGGCTGCAGTCGAGAATCATTCGCAATGGGCGAAAGCCTGACGATGCGACGCCGTGTGACTGAAGAAGGCCCTCGGGTTGTAAAAGTCTTTCGCCAGGGAACAAGGGCCGTGTATTAATACGACACTGGTCTTGATGGTACCTGGTAAAGAAGCACCGGCTAACTCCGTGCCAGCAGCTGCGGTAATACGGAGGGTGCAAGCGTTAATCGGATTTACTGGGCGTAAAGAGCGCGTAGGCGGGGTATTAAGTCAGATGTGAAAGCCCGGGGCTCAACCTCGGAATAGCATCTGAAACTAGTTCTCTTGAGGGTAGGTGGAGAAAACGGAATTCCACAAGTAGCGGTGAAATGCGTAGATATGTGGAAGAACACCGGTGGCGAAGGCGGTTTTCTAGCTTATACCTGACGCTGAGGCGCGAAAGTGTGGGTAGCAAACAGGATTAGATACCCTGGTAGTCCACACTGTAAACGATGTGTACTTGGTGTAGATTGGCTCAACCCAGTCTGTGCCGTAGCTAACGTGTTAAGTACACCGCCTGAGGAGTACGCTCGCAAGGGTGAAACTCAAAAGAATTGACGGGGGCCCGCACAAGCAGTGGAGCATGTGGTTTAATTCGATGCAACGCGAAGAACCTTACCCAGGCTTGACATGTAGAGGACAGTAGTGGAAACACTATTTCTCTTCGGAGCTTCTATACAGGTGCTGCATGGCTGTCGTCAGCTCGTGCCGTGAGGTGTTGGGTTAAGTCCCGCAACGAGCGCAACCCTTATCATTAGTTGCCAACACGTAATGGTGGGAACTCTAGTGAGACTGCCTAGGTTAACTAGGAGGAAGGTGAGGATGACGTCAAGTCAGCATGGCCCTTATGCCTGGGGCTACACACGTGCTACAATGGACGGTACAGAAGGCAGCGAGACCGAAAGGTGGAGCAAATCCATTAAAGCCGTCCTCAGTTCGGATTGTAGTCTGCAACTCGACTACATGAAGTTGGAATTGCTAGTAATGGCGTGTCAGCAATAACGCCGTGAATACGTTCCCGGGCCT
>JAACFD010000102.1 GCA_009937555.1 Chlamydiales bacterium
GCTTTCAAACAGATGGATTATAGAAAAAATAAAGAAAAAATACAATTAGCCAAACAACTCTATTAAATTGCCATGATTTAATTAAAAAAGGACTAGCTAGATGTGAATTTTGCTTTGATACGACTTATTCTCTGCAGGACCTTCTGTTCCAAGTCGTTTAGAATCAATATAGCTTGCCTGTAACTTTCAAAACTGAAAATACTTCCAGAACTTTTGAACTCTTCTTTTTTTATACCAGACTCATAACTAATGGCTGATTGAAAAGAATTATTTCGGCGGGTTTGCTGATAAACAAAATCAAAAATATCCTTAAAACTATCTTCAAGTTCATCAAGGACTTTATCATTACATAGCCCCTTGGCTTCCAAGCTCTCTATTAAAGACTCTTTTTCTTGCTCTATATTGTCTTCAAGGCTTTCTAAAACTCCTTCTAAGCTAGAATGGAAACTGCTTAACATCTCATTTTGGTAAAAAGTACTTTGCTGGAAAAAAAGATCAATTAAATCATCTTCTTCAAGGCGAGACAAGAAGCTATCTGACAAGTTCTCTGAAAGCTTATCAAGCTTTTTTTTAGTAATCACCCTTATACCACTTTTAAACTCTGTGCTATTAAGCTGATAAGCTTGATCTAACGACTCTTTAAGCTTATCTATATCTTTACGATAATCGGAGTGTCTATCCATACTCTACTTGTTTCTCCTGCTAAAATTTTGGCCCGCTTATGGCTAATCCTAACATTAGAAGTGGATATATGCAAGATATTAAGTTGTAGGCATTTAAATTAATTTATTCTAATTATTATATTGATTAATGCTTAACGAAATATACACTCTCTCTAAAACTAACTCACAGTAGAAAGCTTACATGAAACTTCTGCTACAAAGTCTTTTTGAGGAGTAGCTTTAAAAAACTTTTCAAGAATATGTAGACAGGCTTCAGATACCGCTCGATTACCTCCAGCTTGGTCACAGCAATAATCTGCCATACTCCTAGTATAGACATCTGAATTGCTTGGGCAAATAGAATAACCCACTACTTTAAAACTCATGGAGTCAAAGATTCCATCGCCCATATAAATTACCTCTTCTTTTGGCCACCTGCTTTTTATCCAGTTAGGCCTATTTAAAGAACTTACACAGTGCAATGGAAATTGCATATCCCTCTCAATACGCGACTGTGAAATTTCAAAGCCTCTATGGTCTGCAGATACAAAATGGATATCTAAGTGTGGCCTTAATAACTTAAGAGCGTCATGGTCATCAGGACCAAATACCTTCATCACTTTACCCTCATGGGTATAGTAGAATTTCCCATCAGTTAATACTCCATCAACATCTAATACAAAAGCTTTAGGCATTAACATGTCACTTCCTCTGGTTTAAGTTGAGATTCGATGACCTTTACAATGCGCTCCACACTTTTCCCATCTGCAGGGCCACCAAAGAGCTCATAATCTTCTTTACAAGGCTTTACTGCCTGTTTTATCAAAGACTCATTCCAGTAAGGGTCTGATTTGAAGTTAAAAATATGACGACAGTCATCTCGAAAACTTGAAAAATGATACCCCTCTTCATCATGATTATGAATGAAAATAGGTTTTTCCCAGTAGATAGCAGGGATAAAAGCTGAGGTAGCATTGGAAATAATTAATGAAGCATGATGCATTAAAGGAAGCAAATCTTCTGCTTTACTATAAACCTTAAACTCCTTAGATAGCAGCTCCATTTGATTTGCATTAGGGTGCGTTTTTGCTACTACTGGGATAAGTTTACTTAACTCTCTAGCAGACTGATATAAAAGCTCTGTTTGCTGCTCTTTGCGCCTACCTTTATCGTCTCTTTTTAAACTCAGCCCTGGGGTTAATAGTAGCGCATACCTATCAGGTAAACCTCTAGGTCTTTCCCAGTTTTTTATAGTCATATCATAGCTAGGGTTACCTGTTATGACAAAGTTATCACTGCTATTCCAGCTTCTCCATATCTTATAGTCATACTCTCCCCAGAGACAGGCCACACTAGCAGGATAAATTGATTTTTTATAGCTTTGCAAATCATTGCGAATGAACATAGCCCCATGATTTACCATAATAACAGGTATTTCATGTTCTCTTGCTGCTTTGCAAAGATGAAACTCATCTCCCCACCAAACTTGAAAACCTACTACAACATTTGGTTTTTTGGGTAAATAGCTTCGGTTAAGCTTATAAGCGTCACCTTTAGCTCCTATCTGCTGATCTCCATTTATCAGCGTAACTTCAAAACCCTGCTTTATTAAACCATGATAAATAGGTTCTAGAATGTATCTAGAATAACTTTTTTGACCTGTGTAGATTAACACATAAGGACTGGTCATTTGATTACCCTAATTATTTTAGATCATAAGAGTCTGTTATAGGGAATACTTACGATAATTTGCAACGCAAAGTCTTAGTTTTCTTTCACGCTAAGTTGAAATGGAATGGGGTAATTAACCCCCTTAGCTGTTAGATAGCTCTCTTTAGAGCCTATAAGCTTTTTCATCTGATGAGGAGTTATGATAAAAAAAGCTTTTTCACAAAATAAGTGATTAACCCCATCTGCTACTTCTCCTACCCGTTCTGGCTTTTGATAAGGGAAGTCTAGCTCCTCTCCAGTATCTAACCTAGCTGTTAATATACTTTCCCCTTCTATAAAGTAGGGGCAGTGGGTTTCTGCAAATAAGTTAAGAGCAATCCAGTACTTGAAATCTTTAGTCATGCCATAGCTTAGATGCACATACCGTACTAAACCTTCAGCATCTAATGGGTTAAAACTTAATCGAAAATAGTGCTTTCTTTTAAAATCATTAAATTCACTTGGGGATAGTTCGTCTTTCTCAAAGGCAATATCAAAATCTATCTTTTCTAAAGAACGGTCTGAGTAGTGAATAATGGTATTACATGAAGAGAGTAGAGCTAAAGCCAGTGAAGCTACTAGGGTAGTTTTACTCATTTTCATAGTGACACTCTTTTTTGCTTTAAAATCTCAACATAAAAAAGAGGATAATAAGCGCCAAGCTTTTTTATTATTTACCTCATTCTAAGTAATATAAGATTTTTCTTTTCTTTAGCTAATCAAACTCCTATACTCATTTTTATTTAAACACATAAATAAAAATGGATTACGAACAAAACATCTTTGAAGAAGCAATCGAAAAACTAGGTTCTGAGGACTTCATTAACCTCCTATCTCCACTTTTAACCTGCTCAAGAAAATCTAAAATTGATTTAGTCTTGCAGCAACGCTTATCAGGTATTCGTCTAGCGATTGAGTCTCCTGCTGATATCCACAATGTGTTTGCAGCTATTCGCTCAACAGAAGCTCTAGGAGTAATGCATGTTGATTTGATAAATAGCCACAGCACCAAAAAATTAGCTAAAAACACTACAACTAGCGGTGCTCACCGCTGGGTACACTTAAACAGCTACTCCCACTTTGATCCCTATCAAAAAAGTATGAAAGAAAAAGATACTATCATAGGTGGAGCTTGCCATGATGGTAAATTAACCCTGCAAGAACTTCCACTAGATAAAAATGTTGCACTTATCTTTGGTAATGAACACTTGGGCCTTGAAGCACAAACCAAAAGAAACTGTGACTTTACTTTTCAAATACCTATGTTTGGAATGGTAGAGAGCTACAACCTATCTGTCTCATGTGCTCTTGCTCTTCACTACCTCTGTCACCGAAAAAGGCAGCATATAAAAGACCTAGGTAATCTATCCAACGATGAAAAACAGCAGGAAAAAGCATGGTACTACTTTAAATCCTTAGGTGTAGTAGAAGTGCAGCAAGTACTTAAAAAAGCTCTAGCAAGAGCCCTTGTTTAAGCATCCCCTTCTACTTTTTCAACCTCAGCCAGAACTGTCTCGATCATAGCAATTCGTTTTTTCTGCTCCTCTATCTCTTGCCCAGACAAGACAGCTTTCGCCTCTTTTTCTGCTCTTAAATCGCGTTTTAAAAATTCGCTAAGCGTATCTTTATCAAATAAACTAGAGTCTAAGCTGTATAAGTTCTTGATCAATGTTATCGTTCCCAGATGCATAATCGCCCCAGGCTCTGCTAACTCATCGTTTATATTAACCTTTGATATATTTTCAGCTCTCTTTTCCTCTGTAAACTTAGCTTCATTTAACTTACACCAGCTCAGAAGCTCAAGCTTTCTGACTTTAGGCGAAAGACCTAGAACTTTTGGGGCTCCAGGGCTCTCTAAATACTCTAAAATGCTAAATAAGCGATCATAAATCTCTTGCGGAGCTATTCCTTCAGCTTCTAAAGCATCAAGCTTTGTATTCATAAGGTCATTGTAATAACTAAACAAGTCACTAGAACTTAAATTAGCTACACTGATACTGTGATAGTAGTGATTATAAAGAGCCTTAATCTCCTTAATTTTTCTTCTGTCCCCACCATCCTCAACTACTACTTTACGGTAGTGCTTTTTAAAAAATGCACCGATTTTAGAACTTAATTTATCTCGAACCGCTTCATCTTCTATACTCGCTATAGCAGCTCTTAGGGAATCATGGGCTTCTTTATTATCAAGAGTAATTTCTCCTAAGAAGTACATTAAAAGCTTATTAACTCTTTCTCCTGCCACTTTATCTAAAGCTGAAGAAAGCCTTAGTAGAAATTCTTTATCATTATCCCCCTCTTCAATAGGTAGATTTTCTTGGATAAATCCCTCAAGGGTAAATTCTTTATCAGCACTTCCTTTTTCCAAAAGAGCATCTACTTTAGATTTAACAGCTAACAACTGCGGATTACTCCCTTCAGCTAATTTTTCAGTAAAGCTAACTTGCACCCTTCTTAGAGAAGACTTAAACCACCTACTATTAGTTAAACCTAAACCCTCTAAATAACTCTCTAGATCTGGTATACTCTCTTCAGGCGCCCTCAACAAAGCTTCAGTATATTTATCTAATCTAGACTCATCAAGACTGAATAATTCAAAACCTCCCTTAACAAGAGGCTCTATAGTTTTTAGACCTAAACTTCCAGCCTTTTCTAAAAGATCAAAGATTTCCTCGTCACTACTATATTCACTTATGAACCCAGCACTAATACATAGCTTTTTCCATGATTCAAAAGGATCAGGAGAAGCCTCTGATAAACATGTCTTTTCAAAAACAGCTAAGAGCTCACCTGGAGGAATAGCCTTATTCCATTCGCTCAAAAATTGCTCTTCAGATATTGGTAGAGCATCTTCATCAATTCCTTCTAAAGCTTCTAGAAGCTCTTTTCTAAGAGAAACTATGAATACTGGATCAAGCTCTTTCCAAGCTCCATCTTTTAACTTGTTTATATAAGCCTCTTCTCCATCTAAAAACTTAGAGATAGTAAGAGCTGGGTTGTCTTGAAACACTTCTTCAAAAGATGAATATAGTTCTCTCTTAACAAGAGAAGCATAGACCTCTTCTAAAAAAATATCCTCATCATTAATTTCCTCTTCGTCTCCATCAACTAGTACACCATCATTTTTCAAAAATTCTCTTAATTCTGAGCATTTACTCTTTGAAACATCAAACTCCGATTCAATAAGTAATAAGTAGCTTGAAATGATGTAAGTATTCATTTTCATCTTTTGCCTTTTATCCAATCCGCCTCCGAAAAAGCTCGCAAATACAGCCCTGCTCTTAATTTTTTCTTTCGAAGAATTTATGGCTTCTTTAGCTAAAAATTTTATATTTTTAAGGTTTCCTGCATCATTACTCTTTAGACTAGTTAACTTTGTCCTTAGGCTGTTATACCAGCTAGCAATCAAGACAGCAGCTCCCATTTTTCCATCTGGACCACACTCTCTAGCAAGGCTGAGACTTTTATTTAAAAAATCACTCGCAGACACATCTTTACGAGCTTCAAAATCATCTGTTAATGGAACAGCAATCATTGAAGCAATATAGAGCAAGCTGTTTTCATCACTTAAATTTTCTGGTGAAACTTTTTCATAATACCCAACTGTAAGCAGAGAAAGCTTCCCTATTTCCTCTTTTTTTGTTTCTTCATCATAATCTTGACTATTTACATCTGATAGGTAAACTTCATGGAAGAAATTAGCAATTTTAATGATTAACTGATCTTTATCGTGTGCATCAAGCCCTTCAACATCCCAATCTGCCATAGCTTCAACTAAAGCTTCTTTTAAAGCTTGATGTACTTCTGTGTCATCTACACTAATCCCTTCAAAGAAACGAGCTAAAAGAGCATTAATTTCAACTTCATTACTAGATTGCTCAATGAAGCCTACTAATTCTCTTAAAATCTCTTTACTTGCCTCTGACTTAATAGCCGCTACATTAAATACAGCATTTTCTTTAAAAGGGTTTTCTTTATCTAAAAGAGTTTTAAAAAGAGACCCCTCAAGATTTTCAACAACACCAAATCTTTCTACAAAATCCTTGATCTCAGCTTGTACTCTACTCCTTTCCTCTGGATTAGTTCCGTCTACAATATCCCAAGAGTCAGCTAGTTTTTCATAGTAAATTTTCTCTTTAGCATTATAAACAGCGTAAAACCACAAGTTTGCACCAGAACTACATAGCATAGGAATATTACCACATATTTCTTCAGGTGCTTTATCAAGCGCTTTCACATATCTATATGCTAAGTTCAGTCTCTCCTCTCTATCTGATTCATCACTTAAAAATGACTCTCCTTTTTCATCTATAGGTACTTGATTTAAAGCTATCATAGCTATTTTACTACCCCTCTCTAACATCTCACAGAGCTTTATGAAAACTTCAGGAGTAGCTTTTATATATAAGGCCCCCTCTAATAAGCTAGCTTCATCATCATCTCTGAATGATTCAAAGGAAGTTCCAATAATATCGAAATAATCTTCAGAGTGCTTAGCTTCTAACTCTTCTAAAAACTCAAGAGGAGGGATAATACGATCCCATGCTTCCAGAGCTCTCTCATCACCCGAATAAAGATTATCTAAAACAGCTTTTAATGATGTTAAGAACACAAGGTCAAACTCTTTCCACTTCCCTTCATTGAATATATCAAAAAAAGTAGGATCGATAGTACCATCAACACCGGTTTTTTCTTCTACGAACTTATTAGCAGCATGTCTGGATAACCAAAAGTAGGAGTCTGCAGGATTCTCTTGCTCTATTTCTCC
>JAACFD010000103.1 GCA_009937555.1 Chlamydiales bacterium
TTGACCTGTGAAAGAGAAAAATCTTCCAATAAAATTTCAATAATAGATGTTTTTAAACTCTTAAGTTGTTGGTCACTTAGGTGCTTTATCTGCTGAGGCTTTAGCTTTTGATTCAATACTAGAGTTTCTACTTGCTTTACACTCAAGGCTTGAAGTTCACTTAAACTAAGAAAAGGTAAGCGATGCAGTAGGTTCTTCTCTTTAGCATCTTCACTCGAAGTATTTTCCTCAAGCTTAGTAGTTTTGTTCTTTGCTTTATCGTAGGTAATAAAAATGTCTACTGGAGGAAGGGCTGGACGATCTTTTGATACTTCTCTTATTTTCTCACTAGCAACTAACCATCTAGGGGTAACACATGAGCCTAGCAAAACTGCTGATACAACAATAGATAAAGCTTTGCGATGTAACCAAGGAACCATTCTTACTACTTTTTTATCGTTTTATATAAAATTTTATAGAATCATAAGCTATTGTTTTCTTTATATGCAACAAGGGCTAAGGATTTTAGCTTAATTTAAAACCTAGCCTGTTGTTTTTCTACATAATACTAAGCAATTACGTTGCCAAAGCTATGCAAAAAAGTAGTAGCTCAAAACGTGAACTACTAAGAAATAGATTATAGTTCCGGATACATCATTAAAGGCAGTAATAATAGGTCCCGAAGCAATAGCGGGATCAACTCCCAAGCGTGCAAAAGATAATGGAGAAAATACTCCTAGTAAAGTCGATACTACACAAGCTGACATCAAGCCAAGCCCGACCATTATACCTACTGTTATAGGGTAACTCTCTGCTGGGTAAACCCCTATAAAATTTAAGAACGCTACTGTAGAGCCACAGATTAAACCAAAGATCAAGCCTGTTAAAACTCCAATGATCATTTCTTTTCTAACAGCTCTACCCTTACTTTTTCTAGTAAGCATACCTGTTGCCATACTTCTGACAAGAACGGTACTAGTTTGAATCCCAATATTACCAGACATTCCTGTAATTAGGGCTACAAAGGGAACAAAAAACATAATGATCGCAGGGCCTATCATATCCTGAAAATAACTGAAAGTTAAAGCATTAAGAAGTCCTGCAAAGAGAGTAACTAATAACCAAGGGGCGCGAGCAACACATTTTAAGAAAATAGACTCTTGATTACCTAAATCTTCGCCTGTACCTGCTAGATGTGCAATAGTATCATCAGCTAAATCTTCCATTGCTTCCACTACATCTTCATAGGTAATTATCCCAACTAACTGTTTACTATCATCTACTACAGGTAGAGAAGGAATTTTATAACGCTCAACTAGGTCAATAACTTCTTCTCTTGATGAATCAGGAGTAACTTGATGCAACACTGGCAGCATCACTTTCTTTAGAGTTAAATGCCCTGGGTTAAACACTAAATTACGAACAGGTACTAAGCCTTGCAGCTCATTCTTTTCATTGGTAACAAATACATTGCGTGTTAAGTCTATTCCAGGGTGCTTTCTAATAAAGCTCGCAGCTTTTTCAATAAGGGTATCCATGTGAAAAGCAAAATATTCATTTGCCATCATTCTACCAGCTGTATTTACCTGGTGCCTACGCAGTTCAAATACTTGCTTAGCTTTTTGAATATCTAGTTTTTCGATCACCTGCTTAAAATACTTACGTGGCATATCATCAAATAGTGCTACGACTTCATCACTGGGCATAAGCTCAATAATTTCACATAACTCTTTAGTTGTGCTAAATCTAAATACCGCAACCCTAGTATTTTTATCCGCATTAATAAGAAACTTTACTCTCCCCTCTTTACTAGGGATATTGTCAAAGACAACAAAACGAGCACTTGCTGGAAGCATATATGCAGCATAAGCTAAATCAATGGGATCATGCTCTACAGCAACTTTGGCAATCTCATGTAAGCAAACGTCTGAAGTATCAGTGTGCAAAGCTTCTTCAAGCTTTTGTACGAGAAGGTCATCCAGATGACTTGTTCGTGAATCAATTAGATTTCCTGCAGCATGCTGGAACTCTTCTGGTTCTTCTTGAGTTTGAGCGCTGACTTCCTCTTCCATAATAGGATCCTAAGTTTTTTAACTACAGGTAATAGAAATAATTTAAGCAATAAGTAATTATGCTGCAAGGTATTTATTATATGAAAGCTAAAAGCTAGCTGAGAGAAAAAACTTTCTAAGCTAGATTTCCATAAAATAGTTTAAAAAGATTACACTTCCTAAAACCTTCTAGCCAATCATCTTCCATGATTTCTTCCAAGGATGGAAGGCTATCAGCTGACAGTGCTCTTTGCAGATAAAACAATGTCTCTTCATATGCTCCCTTTAGGGAAAATAAACAAGCCAAATTATAGAAAGCATCAGTATTGCCTAGCGCAACTGCCTGTAATAAGGACTCTTCTGCTAAGTCTAAATTTTCATCTGCTAACTGGTCTTCTTCATTTTCTCTAAGAATCTGAGAGAGTGATATATAACACTCTCCAATGTCATTTAACGCCATATCATCTTCTGAATCTTCTTCAAGAAGTATTCGGTAATGCTCTACAGCTAAATTTAAAAACTCTACATCACTAGTTAACGCTCCAAGATTTAATAAGGCTTGAGCTAAATGATAACGGGCATCTAAATGAGCTGGTTCAATATCTAAAACAAGAGTAAAGACCTCAACTACTTTCTCTAAATCTTCCTCTGTTTGAGTCATCTCACTTAGCAAATGGTTATTGAAACCATAGTCGCAAATCCAGCAAAGATCATAGTAACAAAGGCAATCTCTTAACTCGATAGCACTTTCAAACTTGTAATTAGCTTCCCTTAGCAACTCTATCTCTTCTTCGGACTCTCCAAGCTTAGACAGTATACAGCCATATAATCCCCAAAACTGCGGTACATTTGGAGCTATTTGAACTGCTTGTTTAATGTATGCCCTAGCTTTTGCTAAATTAGAAATGGAGTGACTTAGCAGATAAAGTTCGTAATAAGCTTGGGAAAAAAGATAAAAGAACTCTCCATTATTAGGCTCTTTATACTCTTTTAGTCTGCCAATAGCCTCATGAAAATAACTTGGTTCACCGAAATAATCTCCTAGGCCAATGAGATACTTTACTCTAGAGATAACTCCAAGCAAGCCATCTCCATCCGTTAAACTATCATCATCTAAAAAACACTCTACTTTCTTTAACAGGTCTAGATCTTCTTTCTCACAGCCTAAAAAAAGAAAAACTTCTATCTTATAAGGAAGAGTTCTCTCTTTAGGTATCGCTCGATTTTCTGCTTGTGAAAGGAAATACAGCGCGTTTTCAACCTTGTCGACATCACCTTCATTCTTCCCTGAAATAACGAGTAAACGACCTAGTTCAAAAAAGAACTCAGCTTCATCAGTTTCTGAGGTTATAGCCTGGTGAAGTAGATCTTCAGCTCTTGCAAAGTGCCCAGGGTTACCATCTATTTGATATAGGCTAAGAAGACACTGCGACAACCTTAAAATGGTTAAATTATCTTGCGGATGAGCTAAGAAAGCTTTCTCTAGACATTCTTTAGCTTGATACAGGTAATCTCTGGTATTAAGAAGGTTATATAAACGTTCAAAACAGATTCCTTGGAGCAAAGAAAACTTCCACTCCAAATCAAAGAAATAACTCGATTTAGCAAAGTTTTCCAGTGCTTTAAAATAGTCTACTGCTTCCCCTGATTTCTCCCCTAGAAGAAAGAAAGCTTCAGCTAATCGCCAGCAATGAGCTGCCTGCGCCTTGCTTCCATCTACCTCTTTATTAATAAGACGGATTAGCACTCCTACTGCTTTTTCTAAAATTTCTTGATTGAGCGTCCGCTTACCAAATTGAAAATAAGCCTCTGATAAACGGCTTAACTCTTGACTAGGCTCCAGACTAAGAGAACTCTCTACTTCTTTCTCTAACAGTTCAAACGATAACTTAAGTAAAGGCAAGGAATTAGCATCTTTACCAATCTTTAAGGCCTTATCAATAACTCCTGCTATTTCTTTTGGGTTATGCATTAGTAAACGACTAGCCTGGAAATAAGCGTTCTCTGTGTCTTTGATATCGCTAGAAGCTTCTCCACCTTTAATGAACAAGCGACCAAGAGCTGTTTTTTCTTGCTGACTTAAGCTCTTTTGCTTTTCTTCACTTTCCCACTCTTTCAATTTTTGATAGTCTTGACTTTCCTCCCACTGAAGGAACATTTTTTCGTAGGGATTATCTTCCATAGCTAGCCTTTAAGCTTGATACTTTATGTGTTACAATAGCCTTTTTCTATCAGAAACAAGCCAAAAAAGAAAGGGAATTTTAAGAATTCTATTAACTAAAGGTAACTTGCTGCTCGATTAATTGATCTACATAGCTTAAGTTAAAATCACCACTGATAAAAGGCTTGTCTTGCAGCATAAAGTTGTGAAATGGAATAGTAGTTTCAACTCCTCCAATGTGGAATTCTCTTATAGCTCTCTTGGCTACATTAATTGCATCTTTACGGTTTTCACCTTTAACAATTAGTTTAGCTATCATAGAGTCATAATAGGGAGGTACTGAATAGCCTGAATAGCATGCTGTATCAACTCTTACTTTAGGCCCTCCTGGAGCTACAAAATATTCTAATTTACCTGGTGAAGGCATAAAATTTAAGGAAGGGTTTTCAGCATTAATACGAAATTGAAAGACATGTCCTTTCAAGTTGATATCACTTTGCTTAAAGGGAAGTTTTTCACCTCTCGCAATACGCAATTGAAGCTCTACAAGGTCAATCCCTGTTAACTCTTCTGTTACTGTATGCTCTACCTGAATCCTTGTATTAACCTCCATGAAGTAGAAATCCCCATGCTCATCAAGTAGAAATTCTACAGTAGCTACAGAGTGATACTTTGCCTTTTTTACAATGGCTACAGCTGCATCTCCCATTTTCTTTCGTAACTTGTCACTAACGACGGGAGAGGGAGCCTCTTCAATTAACTTTTGACGGCGACGCTGTATAGAACAGTCTCTTTCACCAAGGTGTACGTAGTTACCATACTTATCTCCTGCGACCTGAACTTCGACATGCCTAGGATTTTCAATCATTTTTTCAAGGTACACACCAGAGTTACCAAAGCTCTTTTCAGCTTCTAGCCTTGCAGCAGTATAAAACTTCTTCATTTCACTGGGGTTATGAGCAATACGTATACCTTTGCCTCCTCCTCCAGCTATAGCTTTGATAAAAATAGGATATGAAAATTTCTCTCCAAGCTCTAATGCTTCCTCTACAGTCTCCACAACTCCTGCTGAACCAGGAATAACAGGAGCTTTTGCCTTCCTGGCTGTGTCTTTTGCCTGAGCTTTATCTCCAAGCAAGCTAATACTTTTGTGTGAGGGGCCAATAAAGTTTAAACCACAACTTTCGCAGATTGAAGCAAATTTAGGGTTTTCACTTAAAAACCCATACCCTGGGTGAACAGCATCAACACCCGCGATCTCACAAGCTGATAGAATACTAGATATTTTTAAGTATGAGTTTGTAGAGGCAGGCTCACCTATACAAATAGCTTCATCCGCATGTAAAACATGTAAAGACTCTTTATCAGCTGTTGAGTATACAGCAACAGTTTGTAAACCTAGATCATGGCACGCACGAATAACTCTAACAGCAATTTCACCGCGATTAGCAATAAGAACTTTTTTCATAGCTTAAGTATCAATTGAGATAATTTTTGAACCAAATTCGACAGCTTGCCCATCTTCGACAAGAATCTTTTTAACTTTTCCACTTACACCTGCTTTCACCTCATTCATTACCTTCATGGCTTCAATAATGCAAACAACAGTATCTTTAGTAATTTGATCTCCTTCTTTGATAAAAGGAGGATCATCTGGGCCTGGAGAACGATAAAAAGTTCCTACCATTGGAGACGTGATGCACTCTCCAGTAGCTGCATCATCTGTTGATATAGCTTCTTCCTTTTTAGGAGCTCCCCCACCTAGTATCACTTTCTCCTGATGCTTCACTGAAGGATCAACCATCATGCTAGTTTGCATGGGCGCTGCAGAAATATAATTAGGCGCTTTATAGTCTTTTTTGCAAAGCTTGAGCTCGATAGTCTCGGATTTTAAAGATAATACAGACATTTCATGATCGTCCATAGCCTGCATTAGATCTCTAATTTGCTCTACGTCAATATTTGCTTTTTTATCTTTAGCCATTTTAAACCCTTTGGACAAAGTCGTTTTTCAGAGTATCCACTTTAACAATATCACCTACTTCTACAAAAGGAGGGACATCAAGTTTTGCCCCTGTCTCTAAAACAGCTAACTTTGTAGCGTTTGAAACAGGCACTGTATCATCAATAACATCTGTTTGAGTTACCATTAACTCCAGAAACTGTGGAATTTCTAAAGCACAAACACTATCTTCATAGCAAAAAGCTGTTACCAAGACACCTTCTTTTAAGTAGTTACTAGCTCCACCAACTACTTTTTTTTCTAAAAAGATCTGCTCTAAATCGTCTGCTGACAAGAAAAGAAAGCCTTTCCCCTCTGGATATAGAAATTCAAGTTCTCTTTTTGATAGATTAACCTCTTCAATCTTCTCACCAGGTTTAAAGTTCTTTTCCTTAACTTTTCCTGTGCTAACTTCAATAAGCGTTGTTTTATAAAAGGGATTACCCTTTGTTACCGTAACTTTAACTACATTTTCTACGCGATAAACGGCTTTAGAAAGTTTAATTGTAGATCCCGCTGTTAATTGACTTGAAGAAACCATAAACCACTCTTTACAAATTTTTTAAAATTAAAGGTACATTTTAAATCATTAAGACAAAAAATTTCAACTGCGCTATTTAAACCCTCAGAGTTTTTAAGTTTGAAATAGCCTCTTTTAGATCTTTTTGGGATAAAAGAAATGAGCCAGATACTAAGCTGTCTACACCTAAATCCAGTAATTGCTTAGCTGTTTTGTCATTTACGCCACCATCAACCTGAAGACGTAAGGGAGTTTTTTTATCTGAGAGCTTGTGACATTGTTCAATAAGAAATTTGGCATGTTTGACTTTTTCTAGGCTTTCCTCAATAAAATCTTGGCCTGAGAAACCAGGGTTTACACTCATAATAAGCAATCTGTCTATATGA
>JAACFD010000104.1 GCA_009937555.1 Chlamydiales bacterium
TAGCTAGTGCTCCTTGTGCAATGATTTCAGAAGCGTAATTTCCAACAATATGCATACCCAACAGATGCTCTGTATTTTTCTCAAATATAACCTTTACAAAGCCCTCATCTTCTACATTGGCTCTAGCTCTTGAGTTGGCTTTAAATGGAAACTTGCCAACTAAGATTTGTAAATTTTCCTCTTTTGCTTCTGTTTCAGTTAAACCAACACAGGCAACTTCAGGTGATGTGTATACAACATTAGGGATAGCCATATAGTTAAGCTTAGCTTGATGACCCGCTAATATTTCTACACAAGCTATAGCTTCTTCTGAAGCTTTATGCGCTAACATAGGACCATCTACTAAATCCCCAATTGCTACAATATGCTTTTGGGAAGTCCTAAAAAGGCCATCTATTTGGACTTTGTTATTCTTTTCAACTATAACCCCTGCTTTATCTAAAGATAATCCCTCATGAAATGCTTTTCTACCTATAGCTACCAAGACTTTTTCGGCTTCAAAATTTTGCTCTTTCCCATCTTTATCTTCTGTTGTCAAGCTTACTCCTTTTTTAGAAGTTTTAGCTGACTTAACTTTCATAGATAAATGAAAGTCCAAACCTTGCTGCTTTAAACTGCTGTGCAAAGTTTTTGAGATTTGTGGGTCAAAGAAAGGACAAATAGTATCCAGAGCTTCAATAACTGTTACCTTACTTGAAAACTTTGAAAAGACAGAACCCATCTCAAGACCTATAACTCCAGCTCCTACTACAATAAGAGATTTTGGAACTTGCTCTAGTTCTAAAATATGATCAGAGGAAAGAATATGTGTTCCATCAAAAGGCATGAAAGGTAATTCTATGCATTGAGAACCTGTTGCTAACATAATATGCTTTGCACGGATACTTGAACCATTATCCAGTGATAACGTATTAGGATCTTCAAAGGAGGCAAAAGCATTAATAAAATCTACTTTATTTTTCCCCATTAAGCCTTTAATGCCTGTTGCAAAACCATCAATAAGTTCAGACTTACCTTGAATCATTTTCTTTAAGTTAGGTTTTAATGAGCTACAGCTAATTCCTAACTCTTCTCCTTGATGCTCTAGCGTGTGATACATCTGTGCTATATGGAGTAAAAATTTTGAAGGAATACAACCCACATTTAGGCAAGTGCCCCCTAGGTTCTTTCTTTTCTCTACTAAAGCTACTTTTAATCCTAGTTGAGAAGCTCTAATAGCACCTACATAGCCACCAGGTCCACCACCTACTACAATTAAGTCATACTCTTTACTACTCATACACTCACCTTAAATACCTAAATCTATATTATCTACAGCTTCTAAAAACTCTTTTATCACCACAAGAAAAGTTACAGCTTCCTTACCATCAATTACCCGGTGATCATAACTAAGAGCCAGGTACATCATATCCCTTATAGCTATTTCATTGTCCTTTACAACAGGCCTTTTCTGGATGGCATGCATTCCTAAAATACCACTCTGCGGTGTGTTCAGAATTGGCGTCGAGACTAATGAGCCATAAACACCACCATTAGTAATAGTAAAGCCTCCTCCTTGAAGAAGGTCTAAACTAATGCGACCACTTCTTGCTTTTTCAGCATAGTCTTTTAGAGTCGTTTCTACTTCAGCAAAATTTTTCTTATCACAGTCTTTTATTACTGGTACCATTAACCCTCTATCTGTCCCTACTGCAATACCTATATCAAAGTACTGAAGTAGGACCATCTCTTCTCCATCAATGTATGCATTTACCTGAGGAACTTCTTGCAGCGCCTTAACTACAGCTTTAACAAATAGAGACATAAATCCAAGCTTAACTCCATACTTTTGTACAAACTTATCCTGGACTTGTTTACGCAGTGCAATGATATCTGTTAGGTCTACTTCATTAAATGTTGTTAGCATTGCAGTTGAGTTTTTAGCTTCCACTAATCTCGAAGCAATGACCTTACGTATCTTGCTCATTTTTTTTCGTTCTACTGGTCGCTCTCCATTTGCTGTAGAAGACGTTTGAGAACTTGCCTTTGGCTTTTGTACTTCTTGAGCAAAGTCTTTTTTCATCATCCTAGCATTTTGCTGTGAACTTGCTGGTGCAGGTGCAGCTTTAGCAGGACTTACAACTTTACTCTCTTCTAGTTTAGTTTCTACCGCACTTCCAGCATCCTTTGGAGCCGAATGGCTTTCCTCTTGCTGCTTTGAAGTATCAACATATCCAATAACTTGCCCAATAGTAACTGTATCATCAACTCCGACCTCTAATGTTACAACTCCAGCTTGTGGTGCATAAAGAACTTGGTTTACTTTGTCAGTCTCAAGCTCTAAAACTTCTTCATCCATGCCTACAAAGCTACCCGATGCCTTTATAATTTCAGAGACAGTAGCTTCTGTTACTGACTCTCCCATTGAAGGAACTTTTATCTCCACTTTCATTTACTACCTACCTTATTCCCCTACTATTGAGGTCAATTGAGAAATTAGTTGTTGATACTCTTTATTATGCTGAGAAAATGATCCTACAGCAGGTGAGGCTGAACGCTCTCTACCAATACATCGGAAAGGAACTTTACCGCCTATTAGCTTCTCTAAACGAATTCTAATATAGTCCCAAGCTCCCATATTTTTAGGTTCATCTTGAATCCAAATCACGTGCTTTAGGTTTTTATATTGCTCCAAGCAAGTGTTTAATTTTTCTGTATGTAAGGGGAATAACTGCTCTACGCGCACTAGTGCTGCATTAGCTAGCTTTCCTTGCTCTTTTTCTTCCGCAAGATTATAAAACATCCTCCCCGAGCAAAGCACAACAACCTCTTGGCTTTTATCAGCCTTGCTATCATCTATAATCTCTTCAAAGCTACCATCAGTTAAGTCTTTAATACTACTCATGCACAACCTATGCCTTAAAAGCCCTTTAGGGGTAAAGACAACCAGAGGTTTTCTAAGGTGTGCCAAGACTTGACGTCTTAAAAGGTGAAAGAGTTGACCCGGTGTAGTAGGTTGAGCAATTAACATATTAGCTGCACCTGCTAACTGCAAAAAGCGCTCCATCCTAGCTGATGAGTGTTCAGGCCCCTGACCTTCATAACCGTGGGGTAATAACATAGTAAGAGGAACAGCTGTATTCCATTTGTGTTCACCAGTAGAAATAAACTGATCTATGATGATTTGTGCTCCATTACAAAAGTCACCAAATTGGGCCTCCCACATAACAAGAGATTGAGGATTGGTTAAAGAGTAGCCATATTCAAAACCTAAAACACCATACTCTGAAAGAGGAGAATTAAAGACATCAAAGCGTCCTTTGTTCGGGTTAATATGGTTTAAAGGAAAGTACTTACTTGCATTTTTTTGATCCATCCACATGGCATGGCGATGACTAAATGTTCCTCTTCTAGCATCCTGTCCTGAAAGGCGCACATGTACACCTTCATGAAGTAAGCTTGCAAAAGCAAGGTGCTCACCTAATCCCCAGTCAATAGTATTTTCTTCTTCATCTGCTGTGATCATTTTTTCTCTATCCTCAAGCAGACGTTGAATTTTTTTATGTAGGGTAAAGCCTTCTGGAATTATAGAGAGTCTTTTAGTTAAATCTCTTAATGTATCTTTTGCTACCCTTGTATCTACATGTTTTAAGACTTCTAGTTCATCAAAAGGATTAGTAGTTTTATCTTTACTAGCTGCTTTTGTAGAAGCAGTTTTTTTCTTAGCCTCTTGCAAAGAGTCTTGCATTGCGTCTTTAAACTCTTTCTCTAAGCTCTCAGCCATTTTCTTTTCTAATACACCCTGAGAAATTAGATTATCTCTGTAGAGCTCTCTTACAGCCTGTTTTTTTCGGATTAATGTGTACTGGAGAGGCTGTGTAAAAGCAGGTTCGTCCCCCTCATTATGTCCATACTTTCTGTAGCAGTTAAGGTCTATAAAAACATCAATGTGAAACTTATTGCGAATTTCCATCGCTAACTTGGCTGCAAAAACACAAGACTCTGGATCATCTCCATTTACATGAAAAACAGGAGCCCCAAATGTTTTTGCTATATCCGTACAATACCTAGTAGATCTAGCATCTTTTGGAAGAGTGGTGAAACCTATTTGATTATTAATTACAATATGAACCGTTCCACCTGTGGCATAACCTGGAAGCTGGCTAAACTGCATGCTTTCATAAACAATACCTTGCCCTGCAATAGCGGCATCACCATGTATAAGAATAGGGATGACCTTGTCCATACTAACATCATCACCTAGCTCTACTTGTTTAGCTCTGACAGCTCCTAAAACGACTCCATTCACAGCCTCAAGGTGACTAGGATTCGCTCCTAAATTGACAGATACCTTCTTGCCTTGCTGCGTTTGATAGCTAGACTTATAACCTTTATGATACTTTACATCTCCTCCTCCTTCTACAGAACCTGGGATGTAGTTATCTTCAAATTCACTAAAAATATCTTGGTGTGATTTATTAAGTATATTACTGAGCACATTTAAACGCCCTCTATGTGCCATACCGACATAAAAATGTTCAGCTCCAAGGTTTGCTCCTTTTTCTATAACAGCTCCCATAATAGGAATAAGGGTCTCCCCTCCCTCTAAAGAAAAACGTTTCTGCCCTACATACTTTGTGTGCAAAAAGTTCTCAAAAAGCCCTGAACGATTTAGAAATTCTAAAATCATTTTTTTATCTTCAAAGTCTAGCTGCACCTTAAAGCGATTGCTCTCGATCTTATCTTGCACAAACTTTTCTAAATCAGCACTTTGACCCTCCATATACTCAATACCTACCTTATGACAGTAGGTCTCTTTTAACGCTTCAAGTAGCTTTCTAAGGGAAATATGCTCTCCTGGAAAAAAGTGTAAGCTCTTAACCTGCTTGTCTAAATCATCTTCACTTAAACCATAGGTAGAGATCTCTAGCTCATTTACTTTTCTAGACTTATCTGTTGATATAGGGTTAAATTCTGCTAGCAGGTGGCCATGCTTACGGTATGCGTTAATAAGCATCGACACGCGCTGATTAAGCTCCCCAATGCTATCTTTATCCTCTTCACTTAGGGCTTTACTAGATGATTCTGCCCCAATACTTACCCCTTCAAAAAAAGGATGCCAAGAGGAATCTACCGCACTAGGGTTTTCTTGATAGGCTTTTTGCATAGCCTCGATATACGCAAGATTAGAAAAATTGCTAAAAGTTTGATTGCCCATCATAAAACCCTAATTTTTTGGATAAATACAATATGTGTATACAAACATTGTTGTTTTTTGAAACTAACCGAAAAGAAATTATTTTAAAAGGTTTTGTTTAGGAAGAAATAATTGGGGGAAATAGCGCTCAATCATCTAGATTTAAATAAGTTCTGAAGCAATACTATCGTAAAGCAAAATACCTTTTTCGCTGAGCATATAAGAGCCTGATACAAAGTGTATAAGCCCTTGTCTGATAAAGTACTCAAGCTTATTTATAAAGCTAAGTTCCATACTGCCATGCCTCTTCTCAAAGCTTTTTAAGCAAAGCCCTTGTTTTAACCTAAGCTCAATAAGAAACAACTCTCTTCTTGCATGATCAGTTGTAAGTTTTTCCCTGAAGTCAACAGGCGCTTTAGAGGAATTTAGAAATTTTAGGTAGTTTTGTAAATGGCTTGTATTTTGAAAACGTTCTTTATGCAGGTAGCTAAATGCAGAGGGGCCAACTCCCAAAAAGGGACGCGCCAACCAATAACCTGTGTTATGTCTAGAATAATAACCTTGCTTACAGAAAGCCGATATTTCATAGCTAAATATAGAGACTGAGGCTAAATACTCTTTTAACATTTGATACATCTTAATGTTATCTTCTTCGCTAGGTAACAAAGGGTTAAGCTTTTTTTGCTGCCGTTTAAAAACAGTTTTAGGTTCAAAAGTCAGGTTATATAAAGAAAGGTGGGTGATAGGAAGGGATATGGCTTG
Organism: Chlamydiales bacterium; assembly: GCA_009937555.1. GTDB lineage: Bacteria > Chlamydiota > Chlamydiia > Chlamydiales > JAACFD01 > JAACFD01. The sequence continues at coordinate 5,939 of JAACFD010000104.1, forward strand.
TTTTAAGGTCTCTTCCCAACACTTTAAAGTCAGCTTAGGTAGCTCATACATCAAGTCAATTGATAAGTTATCAATACCAGCTTTATTTAAGTCTAAAATAGCTTGAACGCTCTGCCTACTATTATGCTCTCTTCCAAGTAATTGAAGCATTTGATCATCAAATGATTGAACCCCAATACTACACCGGTTAACTCCAATCTCCTTCCAGCGTAAAGCTTGATTGAAATTAAGTGACTCAGGATTAACTTCTAGTGTAATCTCTAACCCTTCATCTTTATATTCAAATAAGGAATAAATATAGTTTAATAGCTCTTGGAATAGTGAAGGGTCTGCTAGTGAAGGAGTTCCTCCTCCAAAATAGATAGATACTAGCTTTTGCTTGCCAAAGGAATCTTTGTATAGCAAAAGCTCTTGCTTATAAGCTTCAAACAAAGCTCTATGTTCATCAGATTTATCTTTAAGTACATAAAAATGGCAATAAGGGCACTTCTTATTGCAAAAAGGAAAATGAAAATAAAGGCTGAAGTTTCCTTCATCCTCTTGATCTATAGAAATTAAAGTCGAAGAGTTAGGCACTACTACCAGCTATCTTCATCTTCATGCTCAGCCATTCCCCTAATCCAACGGTTGCGTTCGCTAAAAGGATTGTCTTCTTCTTTGGTCTCTAATACGGTATCATCAGTAGTGTCTTTTTCCTCGATAATGGATGAAGTATCAAACTCAAAGTTATCTACATCATGGGCAACATTCAAATCGACATAATCATCATTTGACCCCATATCCAAGTCAGGCATTGTAGGTGAATCTGAGAATGGAGCTGGACGAGGGCTTGTTTTTCTAGAAACATACTCCTCTAAGTCGCCTGATTCTTTAAGTTTCTTAATGCGTTTTTGCTCTTCTTGAATCTTAAGCTTGGTTTCCTTAATTTCAACATTGTGACTCTCAATATCTTTCTTAGGTACCAAACCTAACCTAAGCCAATCTTCTAAATCCTTAAGTTCACTTTCAAATTTTTTTAAACGATCAGACTTAGCGTTCATATTTCTCCTAAATTAATTTCTTTAAGCTTTAATCTTTCTATAGACGAAGCAGTATAGTTAAAGCATTTTTTC
>JAACFD010000105.1 GCA_009937555.1 Chlamydiales bacterium
CTTGGATAAAGTTTTCATCTTTAGAGAGTTGCTGGTTATTTTTACTTTTTGCTTCCAAAACCACTGCTCGCTATTGATTAAATCGTTAAGTTTCAAGTCTTCTGTAACATTTCTTCAATAATTATCTCAAGCCTTATCTTTTGTAGCAAAAGTCCTTGAAATGAAAGGGGAATTTGTTTGAAAAAATATGCATGCTATAGAGATAATCTCTTCTTTATGTGAGATAAATATACGCTAATTTTGAAGGAGATAATATGAAGCACTTTTGCTTAGCCATTTTGTTTGGATGTTTTACACTAACCTCGCTATATGCTCAAGAAGAGCAAAGGGAGCAAGGTGGGCCACCTCCTTTCCAAGATGGATACCGTATGGTTTTAGATGGCTATTTTGCAGGTAGCAACAAATTAAGAAGTAATCAGGTGGAAGGACAGAAACTTCACTACAAAGATATTGGAGCAAAAGTAGCCTACAAAGGCAATCCTTTTAATGACTCTGACCAGTACTTCTTTTCTATAGGGACAGAGTACACTAACCTAAATTGGAAAGAGAATCCACATATCAGCCAAAGTTCATTTGCAGACTTAGGAGTAGCAGCTGGTGTAAGTACTGAAATGTCTACAGACTGGACTCTAAGGATGTTGGCAACAGCAGCTATAGACTTACACCGTCCAAGTCTGGCTAAAAGTACACGCTATGCAGCTTTTGCATGGGGGATGTTCCACTACGATCCTGAATTAACCTTCCACTTAGGTGCGATGGCTTATTCTGACATAAAACGCTATGGTATGTTACCAATTTTAGGTCTAAGCTATAAGAATTTATATGATGGCTGGAAAGTAAAAGTCATTATGCCTATAAAGGCTTCTATTAGTTATAAGATTGCTCCAGAGTGGATTGTTGCCCTGAAGCATCGTTACAAAAACTTTAGACACAGAGCTAAAGCTGTAAACTCAGGCGATAGACGTATTTTTGATTATCGTAGCCACGGTGGTGAACTAGCACTTAAATACGAGCCAAATGAATTTAGCCAACTGTCGATTTCTCTTGGAGCTCATGGTAATGTTGAGTATAGAGTTTTTGATAAAGATGGTAGAAATAGACAAGTGTATAAAACAAAAGCAGGGCTGTACTACGGCTTTAATGGCCACGTCATTTTCTAGACAGCCTAAGACAATATAAAGGAGAGCCTCTATGCTTTTTAGACAGCTATTTGAACCTAAATCATGTACCTATACATATTTAATAGCTTCGGGTAAAGGCAGAGAGGCTATCATCATTGACCCCGTTTTTGAATGCTCAAAACAATACGAGCAGATAATTCAAGAGTTAGACCTTCGATTAGTTGTTGCTCTTGACACTCACCTTCATGCTGATCATGTAACGGCTACAGGCTTGCTCAGAGAAAGCCAGTCTTGCAAGATTGCCATGGGAGAACAGACTAAAGCAGAATTGGTAGACTATCGCTTTAAAGAGGGTGAAGTGATTAAAGTAGATGGCCTAAATCTAGAAAGTATTTACACTCCTGGCCACACTGATGATTCTTATTCTTTTTTCTTAAATGATCGCCTGTTTACAGGAGATACACTCTTAATTAGAGGTTCAGGGAGAACCGATTTTCAAAATGGAGATTCCAAAGCTCAGTATGACAGTATTGTCAATAAGCTTTTTCGCTATCCTGACTCAACTCTAGTCTATCCTGCTCACGATTATAAGGGAATGACTGTAAGTAGTATATGGGAAGAAAAGCAGCATAATCCTAGGCTTAAGGGGAAAAGTGAAAAAGAGTATATTGATATTATGAGTAATTTAAAGTTAGCTAACCCAAAAATGATGGATGTAGCTGTTCCTCAAAATATCAAGTGTGGTCTTGAATATGCTATCACCTCGTAGGGTTGGTATCTATTTAGATGAAGGGGTCTCATCATCTTCCTTTTTGGCTCTTAAAGATTTCTGCACTCAGTATATGAAGGTGCGACCTCGTAAGTTAAGTTCAGAAGATATTCTTGAAAAAAGAATTAATGATTTGGATTGGATCTTTTTTCCTGGAGGTCGAGATATCTATTACCATGAAAAGCTAAAAGGAGCAGGCTGTAGCACTTTAAAAGAGTGGGTCAGCCAAGGTGGTTTTTATATAGGAATTTGTGCGGGAGCTTACTTCGGGTGTGAAGAGATTGAGTTTGAGAAAGGAGAAGCTCTTGAGCTTTGTGATAAACGCGAACTTGCTTTTTTCTCAGGAAGAGCGATTGGCTCAGCTTACTTAAAAGGACAGTTTGACTATTATAGTCATAGTGGCAGCACTATAGCAAAGCTTCGCTTTGGTAATAATGAGCGCTATGCAGAATCGTTTTTTAAAGGGGGCTGTTACTTTGAGGCTAGTGAAAAAGAAAAAGGTTCTAAGATCATTGGAGTCTATCATGATATACCGGATAACCCAGTAGCGATACTATCTAAGTATGTAGGTAAAGGAAAAGTGCTTTTATCTGGAGTGCATCCAGAATTTAGTAAAAGCTATCTAGAAAAAAAGCACCCTAATCTTTTAGACCAGCTCAATGATAATAGCCTTTTTGGCCATGAGCTTTTTTTGGAACTTCTAAAAAGTCATTAATTAACTCTTTAGATAATCAAGTGTAAGGTTTCTTACCCCGTCACAAGCTAACTTAATATTTTCCCACAGGCAGTCTCTTTCATTTATAGCCTCTTCTATTTGCTTTTTGAGGGCATCTAGGTGGACTTTATCTTCCCAGTCCTCTTCTCTTGCAGAATGTCTATAGTTGGCTTGCAGAGCCTGATAAACTTTTTCTAGCAATGCTAGGGCATCGTAGAAATTATTGTTATCTAGGGCCACTAAGATGCTTCCATAATCATCTCTACTTATTTTATCCCCATAGCGATCAGGACTAACATCATTTATACTAACTTGCTTTTCATTTACTTTTAAGTTAAGCATGTCTCTATAAGTTTTAGATTTTAGTGCAGCTATTCTGAGTTCTCTTTCATTTTCAGATTGTGCCAAGGCAGCTGAATCAATATAAGACAGTGGCCAGCCAGCCACTCTTTGAGCTATTGAAATACCATAGCCAATATTAGTACCTAAATTATAACCTGCAAGTGGAGCTAGTTCATAGTTACCATTTAAAAGTTTTAGCTGTTTAATAAAGGGTGAGATGTTAGATGCACTAGCATGTGGCTGAACCTCTAAGCTTTGATTTACAGGGAGGTCAGGGTCAATTTGATCTATTAGTTTATTGATCAAACGAAGCATAACCAGTTTATTTCCTAAAATTTCAATTGAGTCTTGAGACTCAACATTCACCTCTTGTCGATGAAGAAAATCTTTAAAAAAGGCCACTTGTCCAATTGGCCGATAAATGGCGTGAGTATCTTCATTTCCAAAAGCGCCATTTAGTAAAGGGGCTAGTTGGAAATTAGCTACACCGCTCTCAAGACCTTTTCGCATTACAAAACGTTTAAACTGTCTCCATTGCTTTCTTGGAAAAGAGTATTGAGTTTCTTGAACAGGAGGAATAAGTATTTTAGCTAGATGTCCTGAGGCTTTAGCTAAATGATCAGCTACTTCTTTTGCTAAGCGCTTAGTTTCTTTCTCTATTAACTCAGCCTTATATTGTTTTTGCTCTTCAGTGTCTGTGGGGAGGCTATCTCTCATGAGGGTACTTTGTCTTACTGCTGCAAATTCAATACTGCTTTCATTTATATCAGCAAGCATACGTGTCCCATTCTCTATTGAAATAAGCTTAGAAAAGTCTGCTCTTGAAAATAATTTTTTAGCACCCACCAGAGCTTCTTTATTAATAGGGGGTACTAAGAGCTTCATCACAGACCAACCATGTTTTTTCAGGGGGTTGACAGTAAGTCCTCCATAAACTTTCTCTTGAAAGTCTACAATAATGCTTTTTATTTCAGCTGGTAGAGAGCTACCATTTTTCTCTAGGTATTTTTTTATATCCCTTTTCACTAATTTTCTTAACTTAGTGTAAGGCTCTGGTTCAGGATGTTTTTTAGGGTTCTTTTTATGGAGCTTAAGAGCTTTTGTATACTCCTCCATACTTCTTTCATATTGCAACTTGCGATCATCTAGCTTTTGAAGAAAAGCTGGTACTGAAGAATGTTTATGAGTTTTATTTAAAAGTTCAACTATAGCACGCATTTCTACAAAAGCTTGTTCGTCCCAGCCTTTTCTAGTATCTGAAAAGTTGACAGCTTTAATTTTCTCATCCATTAAGGTAGAAAAAGTTTTTGCAGAGAAAGATTCTCTTAATGAGTTAATATAGGAAACAGCTTGCTGTTTGAAGTGGTAGTTAGCTATTTGGTGACTAGCAGAGCTTACAGCGCTTCCTAGAGAGCTAGCCGCAGAAGCACTTAGCTCAACTGTTTTACTAGCAATCGTTCCAAGGTGAGAAGCAGCCTGCCCGCTACGAACATAATCGCTTGTGGCTTCTATAGCTGAACTGACAGCTGAAGTAACTAGTTCAGCACCTTTTGAAACCCCTTTACTAGCTAAAGAAATTCCCTTCATTGTTCCTTGAGCACCTGGCAGTTTAGCTAGAGCAGCTCCAATGGAAGCGCTTGTTTTTTCAAAAAAGCTATCTCCTCTTGATGCCATACAGTTTAAAGAGGTTTTAAGTTCAGAAACATTTTCAAATGCTCCCAGGCGTCCTTGTATAATCATATGGTTTAAGCTTAAATAGCCTTCACTTTTCTCTTTGCTAAGAAGGTCTTGGTACCATCTTTTAAGGCATTTTACCGTGTTTCTTTCAGGGTATGCCTTTTGCGAAATATCTTGAACACGATCTAACTCTCTGTCATAGAGACCACCTAAATAGCCTCCAGATAGAAAATCATGTACTCTTTCAGCTCTTATCATTAATAAATCGTAAGCTATTTCAGGATGGTATTCAATTAGCTCAAGGTGAATAGTCTCAATATCCTCTCCCTCAAGAGATTCTAAAGTAGCCTTTATTTTTCTAAATTCTAATAATTTAAGGGAGTCACTGATAGCTTTATCAGCCTTCTCTTTTGCATATGAGTTTTTACTGACTTCACTAACTTGAAAGTAGCGATCAGAGCCATAGTGAGATAAAAACTTAGTGCTAGCTTCTAAGTCATTTACTGTGCTTAGAAATTTTACTCTTAAGATTTGAGCGAGAGGAAGTTTATCATTTTCTACTTCAATAGCGTCAATTGTCTCAAATGTTTGCATGATTTCTTCATCGCCAAATGGAGATCTTTCTCCAAGTGAAACTTCTAAATCCTGAAGCTTTGAGTAGCACTCTGCAAGCTTTCTAATAAGTGAAGAAACAGCAGAACCTCTACCGTCACCTTGAGTGTATAAAAAATCAATTATTCCATCGTATGATAAGGGATATTCTCCTTCAGTTATTTCTTTAAACTGATCTACTAGCGTAGTACCTTCTTTGAAACCAAGGGCGATGCATAAATCATTTTCTAATGCATCTCTTTCAATTGCTTGTTCTACTATTGATAACTCATGCAGATACTCAGCTTTTGATGTGTTAAACCACCACGTGTTGATATCTGTTTTTAGAGCTTTTACTCGCTCTAGAAGCATTTGTTTACTAGCTGTAGGGCGCAAAGTTGCTAAAGAGGCAAATAGTTCATGAGTGTTATCTTTATCTAAAATGATACTAGAGATATCTTCTTCATTAGTGATGTTTAAAGAGTTTAAAAGCTCTACTAAGCCGACATACTCACTATCAACAACAGCTACAGCTAATTGCTCTACTCCTTCTACTACAATATCAGGTAGGCTTAACTCATCGTCACTTTCTATGCTGGTGGAAGCAAAAGACTCAGGAGTGGTAGCTCCAGCTTCATCAAGCTCTAAGGCGTCGCTAATTTCTAGAGGGGTAACTTTAAGGCGAGTAGCATGTTCAAGTGAAGCTGCGACTTTTTGCTGTATCTTAGCAATTTTAATAACTACTTCTTGAAATTGACTCTCAATAGCTACGATGTGATCAGAAGATGCAGTTGCTTCCTCACCAGAAGCAGCTAAAACAGTTTCTGAACCGTCACTCCCAGGTAGAACTACTGTTTCTTTGCTCGTATCTAAATCAGCTAAAGGGTGAACTTTAACCTTTCTAAGTTTATCGCTTAAATCAATTAGTTTTAACTGGTAGTCTTCTGTTTTTCTTTGGTACTCTGAGAGTCTATCTAGAGTTAATTCTGTGCAGTCTATACCTGCTAAGCCATCTAAATCAGAAGAAAATCTATTAAGCTCTTCAGATATTTCTTTTGTACTGCTTCCAGTTTTACTTGACTGACGACTAAGACCTTGCTCAAAATATCTAGCGACTTCTACTCCAGAAGGAGGAGGGGGTAGTTTGCTCATTACTTACCTATATATAATTCTTGTCCTGTTAGACAAATTATAGTAGGTAGGGGTTAAGCTTGTATTAATCTTCAGTTAATTATGTAAGATTAATTTCATCTTAACTAAGCATTTATATAAGAGCGCTATTTAGCTAAAAATAGCTAGTTATGAGCTCCTATTTTTCACTTCTTCTTTCAAATGAGGGGATAAATATAAAAATTGGGCAATAAGAAAAGCTAGGGTTAGTGCCAGTGTACCAAAAACTTTAAAGTCTACCCAAATACTGTGAAAGTAAAAAGCAACAAATAGATTAGCTGAACCTGTAAGGAAAAAGAAAACAACCCAGATAAAGTTTAGGTTACGCCACTGTTTTGGGTTAAGGTCAAAGGCATTATCCAGCATGATTTTGACTAGATTTTTCTGGGATACATAGGGAGAGAGTAAAAATACAAAGGCGAAGACCCAATTAATGATAGGAGCTTTAAACTTTAATATAGCTTCATTTCTAAAAAACAGAGTAAAGGCTCCAAAAAATAGAATACCTATAAAGCTGATCCATTGCATCTTCTCTAGCTTTTTG
>JAACFD010000106.1 GCA_009937555.1 Chlamydiales bacterium
TTTCTGGAGCAGCAGCAATGCTTGCTCCTGGAATTTCAGGTAGTTATTTAATGTTAGTGATTGGAGTTTATCCATTTCTGATTTCAAGTTATGTAGATTTTTTAAAAACTCTAAGCACAGGCTCTTTTGATTCAGCTTTGTTTGTCTGTCTAGCTGTATTTATTATGGGAGTGATTTCAGGCTTAGCTTGTTTTTCTCGTGTGCTTAGCTATTTGCTAAAAACTTATCACCAGGCTAGCTTTGCGCTTTTAGCTGGTTTTATCCTAGGTTCTATAAGAGCGTTATGGCCATTTTGGACTTATCACTACAAGCTAAACCCGCTGCAACTCAGCAAAGGGCCTATTTTACATAAAACATCTCTTCAACTACTTCCCTCTTCTTTAGTTGATGCTGCAAGTTTTTTACTACTATTTAGCGCTGCTTTTTACCTTGTTTTCTTGCTTGAGCGTATTGGGAAACGAAGTAAGCAGCCTTAAAATTTTAACTAAGAAAATTGACAGCTAAATAAATTAGGGCTTATCTTTTTAACACAAAAATTAACTCAGAGCCTTTATGAAACACTTGCTTTGTTTTTTAAACAGCATGACAGACGTGCCTCTTAAGCAGTTAGGAGACAAAACACCTTTATCCATAGCTAATACAGAAAACCTTGACCAACTCTCCCAAAAATGGGGACTGCATGTCTTAGAAAGAGAAAATAGAGTGGAGAAGTTTGATGTTTTGACCTCTCTACTGGACCTATCTATCCCTAGAGGTTTGCTCAACACGGGTTATCTTGAAGCTGCTTCTCAATCTATTTTACTGAGTGAAGGTGACTGGGCTTTTTCTGTGAGGTTTATTTCTCAAGGGGAAGGGGTTATTGTTGATACCTCTAATACCTTAGCTAGTGACCAAGAAGGAAATTTTTTGTGCTCGCTCTTAAACGAATTCTTAGAAAAAAAAGGGATCCGTTTTATCCACTTAAAAGGACCTAGAGCTATAATGACAGGTAGCTCAGACACCTTGTCTCAAAGCCTATGGGGACAGTCTGTAGCCCTAAAAGAAGTGGTAGGGATGCAAAGTACAAAAGCCCTCCCTGGAGGCAACAGTAATCAAGAACTTGTTCAACTACTTGAAGAAGTAAATGCTTTGCTAGAGAAAAGTGAAGTCAACACCATGCGGCAAGACCTGGAAGAGCTGCCAATTAATGGAATATTTCTATCAGGTGGGGGAACAGCGCTACCAAAGAAATATTTTTCAAAAGGCAAGGAGTATCAAGACGCTTTAATCTACTCTAAAGACCCCTGCATTCAAGGTTTATCAAAGTTGCTTGGGATGGACCTCTGGAAGCTTAGCTTTGAAGAGAGAGAGTATGATCATTTGCGTTTACTTTCTAAAGGGTTAACAGAAAAGTTCTTAGAAAGAGACCTTATATTTTTAGATATAGATTACATATGGGAAAGCACCTATCAAGGCATGTTACGAGAAAAAGTAAAGAGAATAGAGTACCTAGATCGTTACTGGGTTGGTCCTTTGATAAATCTAGCAAGAGAGCTGAATATAGAACTTAGCTTTATGAGTCTCGATCATGTAGATATTTCAAAAGGATGTAGAAAAGAAGGGAACCTCTGGAGCCTTAGCTCACTAGAGAATTTTAAGGGTAAAAAAGTAGATAAATTTAATGAGGCAAGCTTGGCTAGCGCAAGGGCAAGTAAGCTCACCTCATTTTTTGAATGTAGTCAGCAAAGTTCTTTGCTTAGCTTGTAAAAGCTTCTACATTTTTATAGCTATTTGAAGGTTTTGCATTTTCCCCATAAACGCCATCTTTATAACGTTTAGCCATTTCTTCAAGAGTTACAAGAGGTACTTCTTTAGCATGACCAGCTTGACCAAAAGCTACCATACGGTCTTCACAAACTTGTTGCATTGCACTTCGCGCTGGAATCATATACTTTCTTAAATCAAACTCTTCAGGCTTGCTTTGAAGAAGCTCTCTTATTGCACCTGTCATTGCTAGGCGATTATCTGTATCTACATTGACTTTTCTTACGCCAGCTTGAATACCTCTTTGAATATCTTTCACAGGTACACCGTAGGTTTGGCGAATTTTTCCACCATTAGCGTTTATGATATCTATTAACTCTTGAGGGACTGAGCTACTACCATGCATTACTAAGTGACAGTCTGGAATTTTCTCATGAATTTCTAAGATTCTATCAATAGCCAGTACATCACTAGTTGGCTTTTTCGTAAACTTATAAGCGCCATGGCTAGTACCAATTGCTACCGCTAGGGCATCAACCCCCGTACGTTTTACAAAATCAATTGCCTGATCTGGATCTGTTAGTAGCTGGTCAAGCGATAGCTTTCCTTCAGCACCATGACCATCTTCTTTATCACCTGTTCCTGTTTCGAGAGAGCCTAAAACTCCTAGTTCTCCTTCCACAGAAACTCCAAGGGAGTGAGCAAAGTCTACGACATAACGAGTAACCGCGACATTATATTCATAGCTAGAAGGGGTTTTGCCATCTTCTTCTAAAGAGCCATCCATCATTACGCTAGTAAAACCTTGCTTCATTGCAGAGAGGCATGTTTCAGGGCTATTACCATGATCTTGGTGCATGACAATAGGAATTTCAGGATAAAGTTCAGCAGCAGCAAGCATCAAATGCCTTAAAAAGGCATCATTAGTGTAACTTCTAGCTCCTCTACTGGCTTGAACAATAACAGGGCTTTGCGTTTTTCTAGCTGCTTCCATAATCGCTTGGATTTGTTCCATGTTGTTTACATTTAAGGCTACTAGACCAAATTGCTTTTCCTGAGCAAAATCAAGCAGGGGGCGCATAGGGATTAAAGGCATAAACTTTCTCCTGGATATTTTTAGGTTAATATAAAATTATGATTGTAATAGCGATAAAAATCAAGGCTATCGCATGGGCACTTTTACTTAAAAGAGCTAAGCCAAGCTACTCACAAGAGGGCTGAAGGTTCATAAGTCCTTGTTATAAAGTTATCAGGACTTTAGCCTTTTAGGCTGCTTTTAAGGAGGAACTATGTCAGATCGAAGTTATAGTAGTTGGAGAAATTGTTGGATTGCAACCAGGCATGTAATAGGATCTTGTATCCCTTGTCTTGAATGGAAGGCTGAACCTGTTAGGCAAGAGGATTATAGTGAAGCTGGCTCAGACCTTGAGAAAAGGTCATCAGTAGTATGGAGATCTGTTTTTGAGCACACTCCAAATCCCAGCATGGTACTTAAGGAAACAGGGGATATCATGCACATAAACCATGCTATGTTAGATTTTTTGGGAGGAGATAAAATCTCTAATGTTGAAGGACTGCATGTCAGACATATTGTAGCTGGTGATACTGAAGAAGAGCTTCAAGCTAGGGATGAATTTCTTACTCAGTTTTCTGAATCCATTGATATAGCTGGAGCTACTAGTAGCTTAGGTGGGTACTCCTTTTCTGACTTAAGTGTGGTGATTGAAGGGTCTACCATAGATAGAGCTGTAGAGATAGAGGAAAGCGAAGATTATACCGAGATACATGCGATACGTTCTAGGCAAAGTCATAGCATCGGTATAAAAGCACTAAACAGTTCTAATGTAAATTGGTCCTCTTGTCACTGTCAACGCTTAAGGGACTGTATTATTGTAGTCTGTAATCCCGTTAACAGCTTTTTATTAGATAGGTTTAGCCAGGCAGCAGATCAGCATGTCATGAGAGCTCCATTTGGAGTAATTGAAGAGGTGGTTTTAGCCATCTTATCAAAGGTAAAAAAAGACCCCTTGCAAGCTATTGAGGAAAAAGAAGCTCTTCTAGCTAATTATGATTCAGAACTAGTACTTGAATGTTTGGATAGATTGTCTAGGCATATTTTGAATAGAGACTCTGCTGTAGCAGTTACTCCAGTACCTGTTGAGAGTGCTAATCTATTAAGACCAGTAACGCTTAAGGCTGAAGAAGAATCAAAAAGAGATGAGCATGCTCGTTTTAACCAGAGCGTTATTGATTCACTTGAGAGTATTGAAGACGTTGCGGAAGCAAATTTTGATCAGGCACTTAAAGGTGTTTGGGTAGTTTGTGCTGATGATGATAAAGTACCTCGTAGGTTAATGAATAGAATGTTAGGTGCACAAGAGGTAGGGGCTAGTAGCTTAGATATTTATGAAGAAGGTAGTGCTGTAGTAAGGCATGTGATAGAGTATATCGAGGGTCTTGAAAAGGAACACGGTAGTCTAGAAGATTTTCCCATGGGGTTAATTGCTCTAGATAAGAGCATGCCTCATGATGGAATAACCACTACAGATGAACTCGTAACTTACCTAAATGCAAAAGGTATTAGGGGTAAAGTTGTGATCATGGGAATTACAGCAGATTCTCGGCAAGAAGATTTAAGTCAGTTTACAGTTGCTGGCGCCAACCTGGCTCTTTCTAAACCTGTTAAAATTGGAGATATTCAAAGAGGTTTTGCGAACTACTCTATGCTTAGTTAAATTGCCTGCATAAGTATATTTTCTAAAATTCTTTTGGAAAAACCTTAAAATGTGCATATATAAGGAGATATAAAGTGACAAGCACTTTAAAATTAAACCTCTTGTGTAAGCTCGTTATATGTCAGAAGAAAAAGCGTTTAAAAATCGACTCATCCGTGAAAAATCTTCCTACCTGCAGCTCCATGCTCATGACCCTATTGATTGGTATCCATGGTGTGAAGAAGCTATAAAAAGAGCTGAGCAGGAGGATAAACCTATCTTTTTGTCTATTGGTTATTTTTCCTGTCACTGGTGTCAGCAGATGCAAAAAGAGGCTTTTTCAGATGTTGAAATTGCTTCTACACTTAATGAGTTTTGCATTAACATTAAAGTAGATAGAGAAGAGCATGAAGAAATTGAGCGTCTTTTTTCTCGCTTTTCTCAAGCTCTTATCGGGGAGTTTGTTACTCTTCCTTTAAATATCTTCTTAACTCCCGACTTAAAACCTTTTATTGCAAAAGGTTATTTGCCACTTAGCAGCCAGTTTGGATCTATCGGCATGCAGGAGCTCGTAGAGAAGGTGAAAAACCTTTGGTATGGCGAAGAGAAAGAAGATATGAAAGAGCAAGCTGATAGAGTAGTTGAGCTTTTTGAAGATGAGCAAGGCCCTCCTGATGCGAGAGGAATGCTGACAATAGACGATATTGATGCTAATGTGTTAACTCTATTTCAACTCGTTGATCCACTTTATGGAGGACTTTCGTCTCTTCCTAAATCTCTTAACCCTTGTCATTTGCTTTTTATGACGCGTTTTTGCCAAGCCCGCAATAGTGCAAGAGGTCTTTTCTACCTTAATCGAACTCTAGAAAGCATGGTGGCAGGAGGAGTTTATGATGTAGTAGGGGGTGGTTTCTCAGTTTATGGAATTGAGCGCAAGTGGTGCATACCCCACTTTGAGAAGCTACTATCGGATAATGCCTTAATATCACAAGTCTACCTGCAGGCTTATTTTTATACTGAAAAGCAGCTGTATAAGGAAGTAGCTTTAAAAACCATTAACTTTGTTATGGAAGAGTTACAAAACAGCGAACAAGTATATTATAGCTCAATTGCAGCAGATTTAGAGGGTAGGGAAGGAGGTTTTTATACATGGAGCATGAATGAGCTTCAAGAACTGCTCAAAGATAATAGGTTTTTAAACTATTTTTGTCGTTATTACGACATCTCTTCTGGAGGTAACTTTGAAGGTGAAAATATTCTTCATGCAATAGAATCACTAGACGATTTTTCTATAAAAAATGAAGAGAATAAAGAGCACTTACTTGTAGCTTTTAACCGTATTATTCAAAATCTGTACCAGGCAAGGAAGAAGAGAGTCAAACCCAAGTTAGATAATAAAATACTTTTATCATCTAACGCGCTAATGATACAGTCATTGATCTTAGCTTACCGGGCAACTCAAAATATAAGCTATCTAGAAAAAGCTGAGGCTTGCAGTCAATTTATTCAAGATAAGCTATGGGAGGATAGCCAGCTATTTAAGCGCTGGGTAGATGGAGAAAGACGTTTTGAAGGTGGTCTAAATGACTATACCTTCTTAACTAAAGCCCTTCTCATGCTGTTTCTAGATACAGCAAAACCTCAGTATTACGACTGGGCCTCAGAGCTAGTAGAGTTAGTAGAAGAAAAATTTAGGGTTGAAGAGGGAGCTTACTTTCTTTCAGAGCCTTCCGATTTTGTGAATGCTCAAGTAGATTTTCAAGATCGTAACCAGCCCTCTGGAAATGCTATTCATGCAGAAAACTTATTAACCCTTTACCAACTTAGCTCTCAAAAGAAGTACCTGGAAAGGGCAAAGGGAATTTTAGAAAGAGTATCGGGTTACATCAGTTACCAACCCATTTATGGCTATTATCACCTTAATAATATGCTAAATTACTTTGAAATAGAGAAGAGTCACCTCTTTATTATTATCTATCCTTCGCATGATGAAGAGTTTATGGCTCTAAAGCAAAAACTATATTTAAGTCAAAAAGCAAATACACTATCGTTGTGGATAAAAGGGGAAGCTACAGAGCTTAGGGAATATTTTCCTCTACTAGGAGATTGCCAAATGAAGGAGGGGAAACCCACCTTATTTGTCTTTAATCAGGGCAGCTGTGTGGCAAGTTATGAGGGTGCAATAAAAATAACAACATTCTTACAGTCAACAATATGAAGTTAAAAGTCGGTTTAGTTCAGCATGCCATATCTTTAAATCCAGATTATACATGGGGATGGATTGAAGATATGATCTTAAAAGATTTCGATTCTGAAGATCTTTTGATACTTCCAGAGCTATCGTTAAGGCCTTACCCTAGGGAAGAAGGCTGTGATTTTGTCAACACACTAGACGATGAATACATGAAGCGTTTTAAAACGTTAGCTAAGCACTTAAATACAAATATTAT
>JAACFD010000006.1 GCA_009937555.1 Chlamydiales bacterium
GGCAAATATCCCCACCCAAAGGATAAGTTAGATAAATCTGTCTTTTGTACTGCCAGATCCAGAGATAATTGCTTCCCATCCTTCTCCAGAAAATCCCAGGAAATATCGCCATTAAAACTACCAACTTTCAAGCTAAAACTCTTAGACTGAGCGATTAAATTTTCAGCTTTAAAATCACTACTATAAATTTTAGAAAGTTTCCCGTTATCTAATAATAGAGTGTACTTCCCGTAAAAATCTCCATCTGAAATTTCCCAGCTAGTACTGTCTTCTTTAGAATATGGGAAAGCAAAACTAATTAGATCAGCAGGAAAAGCATAAAAGCTAAACTCCAGCACTTGCTTGTTAAGCTCTAACTCTTTAAACACATAAGAAACAAGAGCATCCCTCTTACTTTCCTCTTGAAGACTTAAGCTGCCTTGTATGTTTCTAAAAAACTGATGGTTAAGAAAACTGCGGCCATTTAGAGAAAAGTTTATTCCCCCTTCGGGGTTACTTGCTTTTCCATGAAAGTCAAATATTAAATCACTTCCAGCTTTTCTTTCTGCTCTCCCCATTAAAGCATCAAGCCTTATATCCTCATTCTCCAAACCTTTAAAAACAAGAATGCTTTGATTGTCTAGAAAATCAAAGCGCTGTATAGCGTCAAGTAGTTGCTGGCTAAGTGTTACATCTTCTCCCACTTCTTCAACTCTTTGCAGCGCTGTCCTTATCATGGGACTAATCTCACAAGCTACTTTAGACAAGTGTAGGTTATAAGAGGGATGACTTAAGTCTAGATGGCTAATATCTAAAGCGCTATTGCCAATTCGAAGCCTAGAACCTGCAAAAAGATCAAAGCTAAAGCTTCCATTTACAATTCCTTTTGTTACTTTGCCAAAAACATTCCCTGGATAAGTTAAAGAGAGCAAATGACTTAATTTCTCTACTGGAGTTTCACTAAAGGTACTGTCAAATGCCAAGTAATGGTAACGATCTGATACGTCCAACTCTAAATATTGAGGATGATTCCCTTCAGACTCAAAAGCTACTTTTACATAAAAGTCGCTACTATCTCGGATTTTTTGCTCGAGGTCCAGAGTAAATTTCACCTCTTTATCTTGCTCACCCCTTAACAAGCAGCTTGCCTGATTAATAGACAACTTAGGATAGACGTGGAACATACTAGACAGTTTTGAAGAAGGGGTTGTGATACCTTTTAATAAGCCATCAATACTGCTAGTAGTAAGTTTAGATTGGTTCAGAAAAAAATCAACAAGGATACGCCTATTCCAGACTTCTAGCTGGTAGTTAACTTCAAGTTCCCCTTCAAAGGATAAGCTTTTATCCTCAGCATCCTGATTTTTAACTCCTTTTAGAATGAAACCATCTTTAGTAAATTCTAGCTCCCGATACTCAAGAACTACCCCTAAATAGTTTTGAGAGGCTCTTTCTAATTGAATATCTACAAGTAGGGCAATGAACTCTTGGCTAAAAGTCACTAAAGTAGAAATGAGTATAAAACCTACTAGCAGTATTTTTTTATTTAAGGATACTTTTGCCATTTAACTATTTATGCACTAGATAATTATCATAAGAAGGAAGCTTTTTTCTACTGGTCATTATACTGAACAGTAGCATTATTTCCATGTTTAAAAAATATTTTGAGGCCAATGACTAAATTTCGTATAGTTTACAAAAAATAATCTACATCAGGAATAAAACTTTGGATAAAATAATAGCTACTTTCTTTCTAGTTTTTGTTCTTTTTCTTTCTTCATGTGACAAGAGAGAAGAGGCTAAAATAAAAACTTACCGTCTAGCAAAGGTCCCAGAGGAAAAGCTTCAAACAAATCAAAATCCTCAGTCCTTTAGTCACAGTAACTCTCTATGGCACCCTAAAAACTGGCAAGAGATAGAGGCAGGATTTATGAGGCAGGCTCTTTTCAAATTAAAAGATGGAGCAAAAGAGTCTTGGGAATGTTCTATTAGCTTTTTACCTGGTGAAAGTGGCTCTGAGATAGCAAACATTAACCGTTGGCGTAAACAAATACAACTTGCTCCTATCAGAGAAGAAAATATAGCCTCTTTCCAAAGCGAGTACAATACAAAGCTTGGCCAAGCCACTATTTTCTCCTTTCTGTCTGATAGTGATAATTCTTTAGCTATTGTAGTTGCTATATTTAAAGATGAGAGCGGAAAACATTTTTTCAAGATGCAAGGTAAAAATAATCTTGTAAAGCAAGAGCAAGAGAACTTCTTTAAGTTTTTAGATAAACTAGAAAAACTAACCCCTTAAATATTTAAAAATGAATAACCTGAAAAATATCCTCGTTCTTCTATTTAACATTAAACTAAAAAGTACTATCGTCCATAATACAAAATATTTTATATGAATGGGGTACTAGAAAAATTATTCTGTGATTTAGCCTAAATAACCTGCGCTTAGGAAAACATATGTTGCGAAAGATTTTAGATTATAAATTATCATTTTTTGAAAAAGGATCCAAACTCTACCCTCTCAGACCTCTTGTATCAGCTGCTGATACTTTTTTCTATGAGGTAGCAGAGAATACAAGAAGAGCCCCTCACATCAGAGATGCCGTCGACTTAAAACGTTGGATGGTCATTGTTGTTACAGCACTACTACCCTGTATCCTTATGGCAATTTGGAATACAGGCATGCAGCAATATGTCTATTCTAGCGGTAACTTTCGCCTAATGAGCGAGTTCTTAGAAGCATCAACATCTTTTACAGCCTATAAAGCCTTTGCGATAAAAGATAACCGTTTTTTAGATATTTTAAGGCTTGGGCTACTTGCTTTTATGCCCGTGGTAGTTATTTCCTATGCTGTTGGAGGCCTTTGGGAAGGAATTTTTGCTCATCTTAGGGGCCATGAAATTGCTGAGGGCTTTTTGGTAACAGGTATGTTATTTCCTCTATGTCTTCCCCCAACTATTCCTTACTGGATGGTAGCTTTAGGTGTAAGTGCTGGTGTGGTCATCGGAAAAGAGTTATTTGGCGGAACAGGAATGAATATACTTAACCCTGCTCTTACTTGCCGAGCCTTCCTATATTTTAGTTTTCCTAATAAAATGTCTGGAGATGTCTGGGCAGGAACAAACCCAACAGTGATTGCCAACAGTTTAACTAAAATGAACCAAGAAGCTGACTTAGGACCTTTAGACGGTTTTTCTCAGCCAACTGTAGGTGGTTTATTTAATATTTCCTCAGACATTAAAAGTGTCCACGTTGATGCTATAGCAAGCACAACGATGCATGAAGGAACAAGAAACTTTGATAATCTGCAAAAGTATTTTGAACTTTATAAGGCAAAAAGCGGCTTAAATTTAAGCCTGAGTGAGCTTAATCCCGATCAGCTCAAAGCATTTGTTACAAGTTCTCTAGAAACTGGAGGACTCGCCCTTGCTCCTGAAAACTATCAAGCGGCCTTTGAGTTTGCCTCAATCAACTACGGTCTAGGTAAGTTTTCAGACTGCAATTTATTTTTTGGTAATATGCTTGGCTCTATGGGAGAAACCTCTGTGCTTGCTTGCTTAATCGGAGCTTTTATCCTATTAATCACTAGAGTAGGTTCATGGCGCACAATGCTAGCAACTGCTATTGGAGCCTATGCTACTGCATTAGCCTTCCAAGTTATTAGCTGTTTTGCACTAGATGGTGGTGCATGGAGTGCAGCAAAATTTGCTTACCCAGCTTATAAACACTTCTTATGGGGTGGTTTAGCATTTGGATTAGTGTTTATGACAACAGATCCAGTCTCTTCCCCAGCTTTAAATAGAGGGAAGTGGATATATGGTTTCCTAGTAGGCTTCCTAACTATATTCATACGAGCTGTCAACCCTGCCTTTCCAGAAGGTGTCATGTTAGCAATTTTATTTGGCAATGTCTTTGCTCCTTTAATTGATCACTACGCATTAAATAACTTTAGGAGAAAATCTCGTGTCTGCAAAGCAAACTAGCAATACCACTACTTATATTTTTATAATTGTATTATGTGCTTTATGTGCATTTTCTCTAGCTATGATTTCCTCTATGCTTAAAGAGACACAAGAAACAGCAGTGGTTCTTGATCAAAGTAAGCAGATGCTAATGGCAGCTAAGATTATCCACCCTGAAGGTTACTTCATTAAACAAAGCAGCAAAGACAGTAAAAACTTACTTCCTGCTAAGTATAATAGAGCTAAAAAAACCTTAGAGCTTTCTGAGAAAACTGAACCAGCTAACTCTGATGATATTTTTGACATCTTTACTAATCGCTTAAAAGCAAAACTCGTTAATGAAGCTGGCGACCTATATACTTTTGAAGAAGCTAAGGTAAACTTTCAAGACTATATCAGTGAAAATCAAGCGTCCGGTTTTGCTCACCTCCAACATCGCTTAATTTATGAAATTTACTCAGAAGACATGAGCTCAATAGAAGGTTATTTAGTTCCTGTAAATGGCTTTGGGCTATGGGGTCCTATCTACGGTTACCTTGCAATAGATAGTGACGCTCAATATGTTAAAGGGATATCTTGGTACAATCAAAAAGAAACACCTGGCTTAGGAGCAAATATAGCCGAGCCATGGTGGCAAGAACAGTTTGTTGGCAAAACTATATTCCAAGCTCCTAATGCAGGAGAAGCTCAAGACTTTTCTACTGCACCACTTGGAATTAATGTAGTTAGAGGTAAAGTAATTGATCTTTATGGGACAGGACCAAAATCAAAAAATAGTGTCGATGGAATGAGCGGAGCTACTATTACAGGCGATGGTGTAACTAGAGCTTACAAAGAATCTTTAAGTGGCTACAAGAATTTCTTAATCAAGTTAGCACAAAAACAATCTAAATAGGGTAATAGTATGGCAAGTAAAACTCCTTTAGCACAATACTTCACCGAGCAAATATGGAAAGAGAACCAAGTCCTAGTTGCCATATTAGGGATATGTTCAGCCCTAGCTGTTACTACTAGCCTACCTATTGCTTTAACTATGACAGCTGCTGTATGCTTTGTTACTGCATGCTCATCATTTTGTGTCTCCCTTATCAGAAAGTTTACGCCAGATAGTGTACGTATGATTGCACAGCTAGCAGTCATTTCTACTTTTGTAACTATTGTTGATCAAATCCTTAAAGCTCACTTCTTTGAATTATGGAAACAGCTAACTGTATTCATTGCACTTATTATCACAAACTGCCTTGTTATGGGAAGAGCAGAAGGAATGGCAAGAAATGTTGGACCAATCCCTGCTTTTCTTGATGGCCTAGGAGCTGGCTTAGGCTATGGTATTGTTTTATGTATTGTAGCATTTTTAAGAGAGCTTTTTGGCTTTGGAACATTATTTGGAATCCAAATAATTCCTGAAAGCTTCTATGCAAGTGCAGCACACCCTGATCTCTATCAAAATAATGGTCTTATGGTTCTACCACCATCTGCTTTTGTCATACTAGGGTTTATGGTTTGGATCGCGAAAGTAATTAATAAAAAGAGAAGTTAAGGAGAAGATTATGGATTTAATGGGTGAATATACGGTTTTGAGCCTTCTCGGCATCATGATCCAGTCTGTCTTTATTGAAAACTTCTTGCTAGCAAACTTCTTAGGTATGTGTACTTACCTAGCATGTTCGAATAGACTTTCGACTGCAAATGGCCTAGGTGTAGCTGTAGTATTTGTTACTGCTATGTCAGGAATGCTTAACTGGGGCGTTCACCATTTTGTGACTACGCCAGGAGCTCTAAGTTGGCTATCTATATTTGGCATTGATGCCTCTAATGTAGATTTAAACTTCTTAGAATTTTTAATTTTTATATCTGTTATTGCAGCATTTGTTCAGGTACTAGAAATTATAATCGAAAGGTTTTCTCCTTCACTTTACAACGCTCTAGGAGCTTATCTACCCCTAATTACAGTAAACTGTGCCATACTGGGAACATCTTTGTTTGCTGTAACAAGGGCTTACCCATTCTTACCTAACCTTTTTTATGTCATTGGTTCTGGATTAGGTTGGTGGTTAGCTATTGCTTTGATTGCAGCAATTAGAGAAAAGCTATCTTATTCAGATATTTTCCCTGAGCTTCAAGGCATTGCTATTACTTTTATTATGACAGGTCTAATGTCAATGGCATTCATGGGTTTCACAGGTGTAAACTTAAAAGACCCTGTAAAAGATAGCCCAAGAATTCCTAAAGATAGTATTCAAACTAGAATAGAACAAATAAGTAAGTAGCATAAACTACCTAAATTCTAGTCTATAGATACATAACAACAGATTTCTTCAATAAATCTCTTTACTTTTAGCACCTATAAAGTTGATAATCTGACCAGTCTTTTCATGGGAAAAGATATTTGTTTAAACTTTACAGGGAGGCTATTATGGCTACTACAGGTTTAGATCAACTACTAAATCGAGGGGAGAGTACATTTGCTGAGTTAGCAAACACTGCAGCATATGACTACCAACGCAGTCCAGAGAGTTCTTATATTGGAAGCGTTAAGTTAGAAACTACTTCAGATTTCCCAACAATAGCAGCTACGACAGAAACTACCTTCCATACACTGAGTCAGAATTGGCCAGAGGAAAATTATAATAGGCCTTCTTATATACCAGGAAGGTTTGGAGATGATGACAACGTACTATGGGCATAGTCGCTCATAGCGCTTGTACAAGCACATACTAAGTTGCGATCACCCCAGACATGGTCAACTGCATTAGCGCTTGGCCATGGCTTATTTTCTAAAAGATAGTCTAAAGCAAAGCATGCCTCTTTGATGCTATAGCTGTAGTTCCACTTGCTTATGTCTGTTATTGTGTGTGGAGCATTTTTAATTGGATTGTCTTCTTGCGAGTAAGTACTCTGTTCGATTTTACTGATCTCTTCACGAAGCTTCCCTAGAGCCATACAAAACCGATCAAGCTCCTCTTTAGATTCACTCTCAGTTGGTTCGATCATCATAGTTCCTAGTACTGGCCAACTAATTGTAGGGGCATGAAAACCAAAGTCCATTAACCTTCTAGCAATATCTTCAATGTTGACTCCGCAGCTCTTTTTAAACTCTCTAAAATCTAGAATAAGCTCATGAGCAACAAAACCTTCTTTTGAGGTATAAAGGACCTTGTAGTGGGTTTGCAAAACCTCTTTAAGGTAGTTAGCATTTAATATAGCTACTTCAGAAGCTCTTTTTAAACCTTCTCCCCCTAGCATACGGATATATGCATACGAAATCAGTAAAATACTAGCTGAACCAAAAGGTGAGTAACAAGGAGCATTTACTCCTTTTTTATACTTAGGATAAAGTCTATGGTTTGGAAAAAAGGGACTTAAATGCTTCTTACATAAAATAGGCCCCACTCCAGGCCCCCCTCCTCCATGAGGAATACTAAAAGTTTTGTGCAAGTTTAGGTGACATATGTCAGCTCCCATTTGAGCAGGCGAGCATAAAGATACTTGAGCGTTTAAGTTTGCACCATCCAGGTAAACCTGCGCTCCATAACTATGGATTAATTCACACAGTTTAGGAATTCCCTCTTCAAATACTCCATGGGTTGATGGATAGGTGAGCATAAAAACAGCCACTTCATCACCATGTTCTTTTAGCTTAGCTTCTAAATCATTTAAGTCAATATCACCAGAATCTGTACAGTTTACAGCTAATACATCAAAGCCTGCTAAAGCTGCACTTGCAGGATTTGTACCATGAGCTGAAACTGGGATTAAGGCTTTATTTCTCTGCGACTGACCTATTTCAGAAAAATATTTCCTTAGTACCAATAACGCTGCTAACTCTCCTTGAGCTCCAGAGTTGGGCTGCAAGCAACAACTATCAAAACCTGTTATCTCACATAGATAGCCTTCTAACTTTCTTATTACCGATAGATAGCCTTGAACTTGTTCTTCTGGTGCAAATGGATGGATGCTTGAAAACTCTTCCCAGCTTAGAGCCTGCAGAGATGTTGCGCTATTAAGTTTCATACTGCAGGAACCTAGAGGAATCATACTGTTAAGTAATGAAATGTCTTTTTGCTCTAACTTTCTAATATACCTCATCATTTGCGTTTCTGAGTGTATACTGTGGAAAATTCTTTGCTTTAAAAAGCTCTCTTTCCTCTCTAGATTCTGTGGTATGATTGATGAACTATGTAGTTCATTAATATGAACCTCTTGCTCAGTTAGAATGTAGACTAGAGAGCAAAGCTCTTCAGCATCGCTTTTCTCATCTAAGCTAATCCCAATACTACCATCTTCAAAATAACGTAGGTTAAAATACTTATTAAGAGCTCTTTTCTTAATTGCTTTTAACGCTCCCTTGGAGAAGGGGCCTAACCTAAGAGTATCAAAGTAACTTGTGTGTGATAAAGCGACTCCTCTTTCTTTAAGTAGGATTGCTAAAGTACATGCTAAGAAGTGAGTTTTATTTGCTATAGCTATAAGGCCATCTGCTCCATGGTATATGCTATACATAGCAGTCATAATTGCTAGTAGAGCTTGGGCAGTACAAATATTAGATGTCGCTTTTTCTCTGCGAATATGCTGTTCCCTTACCTGAAGAGCCAGCCTAAATGTTTTGTTTCCATGGATATCTTTTGATTCTCCTACAACCCTTCCCGGAACCTGCCTTTTAAACTCTTCCCTAACAGCAAAAAAAGCTGCTGAAGGCCCCCCAAATCCTAAAGGCACCCCTAGCCTCTGAGATGAACCTAAGGCAATATCAACTCCAAGCTCTCCTGGAGGCTTTAGTAAATTTAGAGCAAGTAGGTCTGCTATCATAATCACAGAGCATCCGTGTTGCTTAGCTTTTTCAATAGCATCTGTAGGATCTATTAACTCACCATCTTCACCAATATAAGGCAGCACTACAGCAAAATGCTCATCACAAATTGATTCAAAAGATCCTTGTTCAATTTCTATCTCAAAGGGTTCTGTTCGTAAAGCTAGGACATCTAAAGAGTAGGGACTTACCTTAGGGTGAAGGTAGAGTTTCTTCCGTTTTTCTTTATTAGCTTTTGGATGCTGAAAACTCAGGTTAACTGCTTCAGCAAGAGCTGAGGCTTCATCTAGTAAAGAGGCATTTGCAACCGGCAGTCCAGTAAGTTCTGTGATAAGGGTTTGAAAATGAAATAAAGCTTCAAGCCTACCTTGAGAGATCTCTGCTTGATATGGAGTGTAGGAAGTATACCATGCCGGATTTTCAAAAATATTTCGCTTAATTACATTGGGGATTTCTGTATCAAAAAAGCCTTGTCCTAAAAGAGATCGAAATACCTGGTTACTAGAACCCAAGGACTTCAAATGCTTAATAAGTTGAGCTTCCCCCATTTTTTCTGGAAGTTGAGGCTGGCTACTGAGTAAAATTTCTTTTGGAATAACGTCGTGGATAAAACTAGATAAGTCTGAGTACCCTAACTTTTCTAGCATTGCCTGAATCTCTTTCTCTGAAGGCCCTAAATGTCTTTCAAGAAATCCTTTCATCATAATTTATTGACTAATCATTTCATTATACTGTTGTTGGTCTAACAAAGAGTCTAATTGCTCTTTGTTCTCAATCTCCAGGGTGTATAACCAGCCATTTTCTTCTGGAGACTCATTTAGCAGGTCAACAGAATCGGCTAGATCAGTATTAACAGATAAGATAGAACCCTCTAGTGGAGAATAAACATCTGCAGCAGCTTTTGTAGATTCCAAAACTACCACCTCTCCTCCTTGGCTAACTGATTTTCCAATCTCAGGAAGCTCTACATAAACAATATCTCCTAGCTCTTGCTGGGCATGCTTAGTGATACCAACTGTAGCTTTTGAACCTTCAATTTGTACCCATTCATGAGTCTCACTGTATTTTTTCATAAACCTTAACCTTTATCTTTTCTAATAAAAGGAAGCTGACATAAGGTCGCTATTTCCATTTGGTTTCTTATTTGCACTTGGACTTCTTCCCCTAAGCTCATAGCTTTACTAAATAAGCCAATTGCTATGGGCTGGTCTAGGCAAGGCGAAAATCCCCCTGAAGTAATAATCCCCACTTTATCGTTTTGACTAAAAACTTCATAGCCTTTTCTAGGAATCTTTTTTCCTTTTAACTTCATACCAATAGACAACTTATGAGGCTTTTGTTTTGCTGCTACTATTGCTTCTTTACCTAAAAAGTTTCTTTCACGCATTTTTACAGACCATGCTGATACTGTTTCAAATGGGTATAACTCTGAAGATAGTTCATTGCCATACAATGCAAAGCCAGCTTCAAGACGCAAACTATCACGTGCAACTAACCCTATAGCTTGCAGAGGGTAATTGGCTGAAAAGCTAAAAAAATGCTCCCATAAGTCTTGGATAAGTTCGTTAGGAACAACCAACTCAACACCAATAGAACCTGTGTACCCCGAAGAAGAAACAAGTACATCCTGACCCTTGTAGTCTACCTTAGTAAAGTGCATAAAACGTGGGATATCTGCTAAAGATAAAGCTTGCTTTACCAAAGCATGTGAGTAAGGTCCCTGTATAGCAATCACTGACAAGCATTCTGCTTTCACCTCAAGTTGCTCAGGGAGATTAACTTTTAGGTGCCTGTATACATTTTCTTTGTTTGCAGCATTGCAGATAAGAAACCAGTTATTATTATCTTCTTTGAAAAAAATAAGGTCTTCTATGCATTTACCTTGCTTATTACATAAAATTCCATAAGTAGCACTCCCCTCTGCACATCCTAGAAGAGAGTTAGTGAAAAGGTAATCCAAAGAAGAGTCGCAACCTTGCCCTTTTATAGATATTACGCCCATATGAGAAACATCGAAGATACCAACGCCTTCTCTAACACACTTATGTTCTTCAAGAGCACTCTTAAAAAACAGTGGCATTTCATAGCCTGCAAACATTCCCATTTTTGCATGATGTTTGCAGTGCCATTGGTGTAGTAATGTCTTCATAGCAGCTCCTCCCCTAAAAACTGCTTAAATAGAAGTATTAATAAGTTTCTTTTCCTTTAAAGAATCTAACAAGTCATAAAAATAGAATAAAACAAGCTCATTTGCCAAGAATTTCTGCTTTGTTAGTACACTATCAACTTCTTTAAGCTCTCCATTTTCACGAGAGTTTACATAGAAAAAGTGAGCGGAGCCATCTAGTGGGTATACTACACTAGACCATTGCTTTGCGTTTAGACTAAACAGGTCGTTTGACATTTCTTCTGTCTCTGCACGAGTTAATGAATGAGGGCTCATTTTAACTCCAAACTGACCCTTCACAGTATTATTATTTCTTAAAAACTCCGGCAAATCATTACCTTCTTTAAGCTGCTCGCGAGCATAATTCAATAAAGGAGCAAATCGATGCCTTGTTAAAAATGATACTGAAAAGTGCCCTGGAACTTCTTTTTTTACTCCAATGGCCTCCAATTCTTTCTCTATCTCTTGAAATTCACTAGCATACATTTTTTGTGCAAGTTCATTCAAAGACTTAGAGAAATTCTCTTTAAATATTTTTGCTTTATCTATAGGGTTCAGATTCAGCTTTTCCTTCAAAGAACTTTTCTCAGCTTCATATAATGCGATAAAGCGCTCAGAGACTTTATCCTCTAAAATACCTGCTGATTTTGCTTCACTAAAGCTAACAATTTCAAAATCATTTTTTTTCAGCAATTTAAAGCTATAAAACATCTCTTGGTTCTGTGTGTATGAAACAAGAGTATTTTTTCCTTCTACACTCTCCAACTTATCTAGAGCTTGCATAAGGCTAAGAGGCTCATTAATACCAGGTAGATTTATATTTGCTCCATCACCGTGAAAACTTAAAGTTGTTTTCTCTGACTTTGCTACTTCCATTGCTTCTTTTAGCCACTCAGGGTGCAAGTCAACTAGTTGCATTCTTGCATACTCATCAAGCTTCAGTCTGTCTTGATCATTAAGCTTAGATAGGGCAGCGTACTTTTCTTCTCTATTCTCTAAATTTGGAAGTTCAATATTAGCAAAAGCTTCTTGCATCATCTTCCAATTTTTTTGCTCCCCTAATTGCCAGTCCCATGTTTGTTTTAAGGTAAAACGGGAGGCAAGCAAAGCTTTATTAACCTGTGTAACCTCAAGAACAAACTTCTTTTGAATGAGATAAGGAGCTTGCTGCTTCAGCTCATCAATTGTTTTATACTCCTTTACAACCCCCTTAAACTTCTTGCTTGCAACAGAGTTTATGTAACTTTCTAGCAGTACAAGGTCACTTAGATTTGAGAGCTTAAACTCGCTGGACATCTCATACTGATCTACCTGAACTTTCTCCATTGCAAAAGAACTGAAGTTAGAAATGCTGTAAGGTGATTCAAAAACAGAGCTACCTAGATCATATACAAAAGCTCTAAAAAGCATCACTTTTTCCATTACATGGAAAAGGTCTCTTTGTGTCATTCCAAGCCTTGTTAACTGCAAATTCATGTACTGCTTAACATCCATGTTCTGCTTTTTAAGGTGAGACTGAAATTGCTTGTAATTATTTTCCGCTAAAAACATGATCTTAGCTTCGACTTCTTCTTTATCTATAGAGTATCCCTTTGCTTCAGCAACATCAGCAACATTATAGATAAACTGGCTTAAAATATTTAGAAAGTTACCTGAAAACCAATCTTCAACAGTCTTATAGTTAAAGAGTGAGAGGTCTCTACGCATCAAATAAGTATCTCTAGGAATACCATTAGCTTGCTTTCTTGACTCGTCAAAATAGATTAGCCTTTTTAGTACATCTTGGTTAAATTTTTTCTCAGATAAATATAGCTTAATACGAGCTTCAATAGCTTCTGCATCTAGTGGTTGAGAGGCGTTGATTAGACTTGAGTAATTTCTGTAAAGGTCAGGAGCAAAATCTCTCCAAATAGACTCTGCACCAAGGCTCTTTATATAAGGATGACTATAAGCTGTGTAATTTTTTTCTTTTTTATGCATTTCAGAAAAACTTTTTTCTAAAGCCGGTTTATAGTAAAGCATTACAGCTGTTGCTAAGCCAGACTCAAAAAGGTCTTTCTTAAGAAAGCCATCATTGAAAAAGTTGCCTCCAAAAATGTTTTCTGAGTTTTCTTGGTCTTCTACATCTTGCTTACAAAATGCCTTCATCATTTCAATATCTCTATAATTAATAGAGTTCCCCTCAATAGTTTGGGCTACATCGTGGTCTGTATAATTTATAGATTGTGTTTCAGAGGTGCCAAAAAATGAAAAGCTGATAACAATCACAGCTGTAATGATAATGAACAGAATTTTCTGGTGTCGGCGCAACAGCCCTAACATATTTAACTCCTTAATGGATATTTCCTTAAATATTTCTTCAGAGAGGCCATTCTAGCAAAGCATATGCTTTGATACAACGAGAATTTCAAGCATCAAACAAGTGTTTCTTCTGTCAGTAGAATACGCTTATGCACAAACTCATCACTTGCAGTTTGAAAAAGACTGGAATGCTGTGACTTACCTAGCTTTCCAATCTCTCCATCAGTTAAGCATAAATAAACAAGAGGAGCTAAGGAGGGACAGCGTAAAAAGGCTGATGTCTCTTTTGCTAAGGTATCGCTATTTTTCACACCACCGAATCCTATTAATTTTGCTACAAGGTCTGATACCATAAGGTCATCTGGAGCGCCTCCAATATAAGCTACTCTAGAGTACTTTTTCTTTAAGTACTCTACTACCCGTCTTTTACCATTAGGTTGAACCAAAAGAGCATGCCTATCAAAGTCTTTGTAGCTTCCATCTGAATTATAATATATCGGTATACCAAATACATTATCTTCACTAACCCCAAGTACTTGAGCAAGCTCTACAAGGGCTACTTCTGGAAAAAAAGCATTTATAAACACCTGCTTTCCAAGAGAGTGAAACAAATGCAATAAACCTTTAGCATCTTGCACTAAACGCTTAACACAAAGCTCTCCCATTTCTACAGAGTCTTGAAATGAAGGATGAAGTAAAGAAAGTAAATCCTTTGTAGCTTGCATTTGCTTACCATCAGTTTTACGCAAAACACTTAGCTGATTGTTACTTTCTAACAAAGCTTCTTTATTTTGCGCGATAGGTTGCCAGGGCAAAGCTGAAGTTAGTGTATTCTCTGCATCAAAAACAATAGCATCAAAGGGTTCTCTAATTAAGCTTTTCATATTTATGTCTCTGATTTTTTTAAACTAACAACTTCTTCTCTTATGCTAAACTTGAGAAAAAAAAGCTATTAGTTTTTCTTCTAGTTCTTTTTTAAAACCATCTCTTTCTCTTGATGATTCCCCTAGTAAACTAGAGCTATTTTCTTTCATGACCCTAGCCATTTCCTTGCCTTCTATTAGCACTTCATGAATTAAGGCCTGTCTAGATTCTACAAGATTAAGTGTGGCTTGATGTAGATAACCTTGCTTTTTATTTCTTTGAGCAGCCCCACCTATTTTTTTATTACTAAAAAAGATATCGTATTTACTAGGCTCAGCCATACAAAACGAAGGTCTAGAAGCATGTTGCTCACTAAGGTCAATGTTGATTAAGTCTGAATAACTAGGTAAGATTTCCAAAATAGCTTCTATAACTATTTGGTTAATAAACTTATAGTTATCTAATGAATGCCTACTATAGTTTTTATGACTCGCAGGTAGAAAGAATGAGAAAGAAAGGTCATTTGTGTGTAAGACTATTCCTCCACCTGTAGGTCGTCTAGCTAGTTGCACTTGGCAATCTGCCGCTCGTTCTAAGTCTATAAACTTCTCTACTTTGATAAAATGTCCATAAGTAAGCGCAACTCCAGTCCAGTTATATAGATGTAAAATGCTTTCACTTTCTAGAGAAGCAAGGGTTGCTGCATCTAGATCCATAATTTCTTGAGCATCTAAATCATTGGAGGTAATTATCTTCAATTTTATCTCTTCATTTTTCTATTTAAAACAACAAGCTCAACTTCTATAAAAAAGTTAGATTCAAAAAAATTATATTGTTTTTATTCAGGGTTTTCAGCAACTTAACAATGTTTTATTCATGGCATGATAGCCAAAATGCATGATTGAATAAAATAACTTTGCAAATTAGAATGTGCCCTACACAGTATATATAATATATTAAATCCTTTAACCTATGGTAAGCTCCTATGTTTGATAAGTTTACAAACCGTGCTAAGCAAGTTATTAAGTTAGCTAAAAAAGAAGCCCAGCGCTTAAACCACAATTATCTAGGCACCGAGCACGTCTTACTCGGCCTATTAAAACTAGGCCAGGGAGTTGCTGTCAACGTCCTAAGAAGCTTAGCATTAGACTTTGAAACAGTACGAAATGAAGTTGAGAAATTAGTTGGCTATGGACCTGAAATTCAGGTATATGGCGACCCAGCCTTAACAGGTAAAGTTAAGAAAGTATTCGAATATGCAAATGAAGAAGCTACTGAGTTGGGGCATAACTATGTAGGCACCGAACACCTGCTTTTAGGACTTTTAAAGCAAACTGATGGAGTAGCCACTCAAGTTCTAGAGAACCTTAATGTAGATTTAAAAGAGATTCGCAAAGAAGTTTTAAAAGAGCTAGAAACTTTTAACCTACAACTTCCTCCTATTGGTTCATCATCATCTATGAAAACACCAGAAAAAGCACAGACAAATGCTTCTGGGAAAACACCTGCCTTAAAAGCATACGGTCATGACCTTACTGAAATGTGCAAGCAAGGTAAGATGGATCCTGTAATAGGCAGGGTTGATGAAGTTGAACGCCTTATCCTTATCTTATGTCGTAGAAGAAAAAATAATCCTGTCCTAGTTGGAGAAGCTGGAGTTGGTAAGACAGCAATCGTCGAGGGTTTAGCCCAGGCTATTGTCAAAGGTCAAGTTCCAGATAATCTACGAAATAAAAAGCTAATTACTTTAGACCTAGCATTAATGATTGCAGGTACTAAGTATCGAGGACAGTTTGAGGAAAGAATCAAAGCTGTAATGGATGAGATTAAGAAAAATGGCGAGATTCTTTTATTTATTGATGAATTGCACACAATTGTTGGCGCTGGAGCTGCAGAAGGTGCTATTGATGCTTCAAACATTCTTAAACCATCTCTTTCTAGAGGAGAGATGCAATGTATTGGAGCTACCACGCCAGACGAGTACAGAAAGCACATAGAAAAAGATGCAGCTTTAGAAAGACGTTTCCAAAAAATTATAGTTAATCCTCCTTCTATTAGTGAAACTTTAGAAATACTTGAAGGCTTAAAACCTAAGTATGAAGCCCACCATAAGTGTATCTATTCGGATGCTGCTTTAATGGCAGCCACTACATTATCTGATCGATATATATATGGTCGCTACCTACCGGATAAAGCTATCGACTTGTTAGATGAAGCAGGAGCTAAGAAACGTGTAGAGAGCATGAACCAACCTTCTGATATCAGTAAGTTAGAAGATGAGATTGAAGAAGTCAGAAGAAAGAAAGAGAAATCTATCAACAATCAAGAATATGAACTAGCAGCTACACAAAGAGATAGTGAGAAAAAGCTAAAAGCTAAACTAGAAGAAGTTCGTTTAGAATGGGAAAGAAACAAAGAAGAGAACGTCCCCTCTGTAGACGAAGATGATATAGCACAAGTTGTAGCAAGACAGACAAGAGTCCCAGTTAACCGTTTAACCGAAGGTGAAACTACCAAGGTTCTACAGATGGAAGAAACTCTAAGAGGACATATTGTTGGTCAAACAAACGCAATTGAAATTATCTGCAAGGCTTTAAGACGTTCAAGAGCAGATGTAAAAGATCCTAATCGCCCAATAGGTAGCTTCTTATTCTTAGGCCCTACTGGTGTAGGTAAAACTTTACTTGCTCGCCTTTTAGCTAAACACATGTTTGGTGGTGAGGATGCTCTAATCCAAGTGGATATGAGCGAATACATGGAGAAGTTTGCGGTATCCCGTATGACAGGTTCTCCTCCAGGATACGTAGGACATGAAGAAGGTGGTCAGCTTACAGAACGTGTTAGACAAAGACCATACTCGGTAATTCTATTTGATGAGATAGAGAAAGCACACCCTGACATTACCAATATTCTTCTACAAATATTAGAAGAAGGTAGGTTAACAGACTCTTTTGGTCGTAAGGTTGACTTTAAAAATACCATCATCATTCTTACCTCAAACCTTGGTGCTGATATTATATCTAAGGGAACAGAGGTTGGTTTTGGCGCTACCAAAGGTATTGCAGATCATGAGAAAATGAAGCAACAGATCCATAAGGCTGTTAAGAAGCACTTTAAACCAGAGTTCATTAACCGTCTTGATGATCTGGTTATCTTTAGAACTCTTGATAAAGATGTTCTAAAAGAAGTAGTAGAGCTTGAAGTTAACAAACTCCAAGAGCGTCTTGCTAAAAGAGATATTCATATAACATTAGATGAAAAAGCTAAAAACTTCTTAGTAGAAGAGGGACACCAACCAGAAATGGGTGCAAGACCTCTAAGAAGAGTTGTAGAGCAACATCTAGAAGATACTCTATCTGAAGAGCTACTACGTCACCCTGGTGGCTGTAAATACTTTATGATCTCTCTAGAAGATAAACGTCTGACTTTTACA
Organism: Chlamydiales bacterium; assembly: GCA_009937555.1. Classification (GTDB taxonomy): domain Bacteria; phylum Chlamydiota; class Chlamydiia; order Chlamydiales; family JAACFD01; genus JAACFD01. Next base: position 17,518 of record JAACFD010000006.1, read on the forward strand.
AGAGACGCTACTAAAGAGAAAGAAAAGGATACTGAGCAAACTGAAGTTGTTAGCAAAAACAATTAAGTTAATGCTTCTTCTAAGGAAGGCTGGTTGCGCGAACTGCTCAAGCGGCCTTCCCAATTACGCACAAACTTTAAAATCTCATGCTTCGTAGGCCTACCTTTAAGAAAATTAAGGCTTTCTTTCTCTAAGCTTAGGTGAGCTATTTTAGATAGCAGGTGTAGGTGCCTTCTGTCTTCGCAAGCAAGCAGAAAAAATAATACCTCAACAGGCTTATTATCTAAAGAACCCCACTCTATGCTTTGCTCAGGAAAGACAACAAATACTGCGTCTTGATGATCTGGAAGCAAGAAATCCCTTGTGTGAGGCACCCCTACTCCGTTACCTAGCCCTGTAGACATTAACTGTTCACGCTCTACAAGTAATGCTGTTAGCATCTCTTCATCAACGTTTATTTTACGTGCTATTTCTTTAGTAGCTAACGAAATCAGTTCTTCTTTAGTCTTAGCTGCAACTTGATGTAGCACTTCTCCTTTATGGATTGCTCGAAAAAGGGCATAATGCAGGCTACCCGGCTCTTTATCCCCACTACCTTCCCAAGAAGTTCTATCTAAATTATTCTGGATTAGCCAGGTATCGATACTCTCTTTACTGAAGAAGTATTCACCTTGAACTCTGTAGGCTGGAATTTCACCTGCTTTGACCCAAGCTTTTAGTTTCTCTTCAGATACATCTAAAAACTCTACAACGTCTTTAAAAGCTAAGTCCATGCAAACCTCCAGCTTGAGCTGTTTAAAATTAAGAAAATTAAAAAAGATTAGGAACTTCTAAACAAATCTATAATCTCACTAGCTTGCTCAAGTTCTTTTACTTTCTTTCGGACATTTTCATCCTTTATTGCCATTGTAAGACTGGAAAGGATTTTAAGATACTGTGTTTGCCTGTCATCAGGCCCTCCAATCATAAATACTAGCTTCACAGGATTACCATCTAGTGCATTCCAATCTACACCGTCTTTATGAATTCCAATAACGATAAAGAAGTCATCGTAATCAGGAAGTTTAGCATGAGGGACTGCAACCCCCATTCCTATACCTGTAGAGACAATTTTTTCTCTTTCTAAGATAGCTTGATGAAATGCTTCTCTGTCGACTAAACGATCTGATCTAGATAATAGATCAATCATTTCATCTAAGACCTGATCTCTAGTATCTGACTTAAGGTTAATCACAAGGTCTTCACTCAGGCAATTAACAAAAGATTCTATACTTGGTTCCATATATAACCTACTGTGTCCCTGTGTGACCAAAACCGCCTTCACCACGATCAGTTTGGCTAAGTTCTTCTTTATGAATGAATCTTGCTTGAACAACTGGTGCTATAACAAGCTGAGCTATTCTCATTCCTGGTTCCACGATAAAGTCTTTCTTACCATGATTGATGAGAATCACTTTTAACTCTCCTCTATAGTCAGAATCAATAGTTCCTGGAGTATTTAATACTGTAACCTGCTCGCGAAGAGCTAGACCACTTCTAGGTCTAACCTGTATTTCAAAGCCTGTAGGAATTGCAAAGTGTAGACCAGTGGGGATTAAAGCTGACTGACCAGATGGAATAATCAAGTTCTCATCTAAGTAAGCCCGTACATCAGCGCCTGAAGAGTATTTAGTTTGGTATACAGGGGTTGTAGCATTATCTTTTGTTTGAATAAAGACTTCTACCGTTTGTTCATCATGAACAGTGTGCATATTAGACCACCTCATTTAGTAAAGGAATAGCATTAAAAATTGTAAGTTTCAAGTCAACTATAATCACAGTATGGCTAATCTTCAAGCTCTAGCTTGAGAAACTCTTCTAGCTTATGAGGCATGGGTTTCTCCTTCTTAAGCTTAGCTTTTTCAGGATCTTGAACAAAAAAGTGCACTAACTGTGATAAGCTTGCCCTTAGTTCATATCTAGGTACAATAGCGTCAATCATTCCATGTTTTAGCAAAAACTCAGAACGCTGAGCACCTGGAGGTAACTTCTGCCCTATTGTCTGTTCAATGACTCTAGGCCCTGCGAAACAAATAAGAGCATCGGGTTCAGCTAAGATCACGTCACCTAGAGAGGCAAAAGAAGCTGTTACGCCTCCTGTAGTAGGATTTGTTAAGACAGATACAAATAATAATCCTTTTTTATCAAAACGTGAAAGTGCAGCTGAGGTTTTAGCCATTTGCATTAATGATAAGGTAGATTCCTGCATCCGTGCCCCGCCTGAGGCAGATATTATAATCAAAGGGTAATTCTTTTTTTCAGCATATTCAATTAAAAGGGTTAATCGCTCTCCGACAACGGAGCCCATTGAACCTGCCATAAAGGAAAAGTCTAGAACAGCAATCGCTACTTTTTTATCGTCGATGGTTCCTGTACCAACAGTTATTGCTTCAGTTCCGTCAGCTGTGTCATTCGCTTTGTCTAAACGTTCTTTATAGCTTATTGAATCTTCAAATTTTAAGGGATCTTTTGAAACAATTTCAGAAAATAGCTCCTGAAAAGAATCTGCATCAAGAATATTTTTGATTCGTTCTTGAACTGATAGACGGTAGTGATATCCACACTGAGGGCAACAGTTTAAATTACTCTGAAGCTCTTTAGCATGAATAAGTTCGTCACAGTGAGTACACTTTAACCAGCCGCTAAAACCATCTTTCTTGCTGGTTCGTACTTTAATTTTTGGCTTTGCCCTAGAAAAAAGGCCCATATTCTAACCCAAAGGTTTATGATTTAGGTAAGTTGCCCCTTATCATACAATATGTAGCAGGACATTTCAACTTTTGCGTGCGAACTCAATTCTTTTTTCTATATAACTCTGGGTTACAGGCCCAATAGCCTCCCAAGAAACTGATAATAATTTATTTAAACCATAGTTCAAACAAAAGGCTTCCACTGTTGTAGGGCTTGTAAAAATCACCCTTTCAAATTTCTCTAGATCAGGCTTGGAACGTACACGAAGCAAACAGGTACTATATAAAGGCCACTGAAAGAGTTCTAGCGACCTTTTCTTGCAGTACTGTGATAAATTCTTCCGGGCCTTGGTGGAACATGGCCAGAAAATACGCCCTTTACTACGCGGGCTAATATTTTCCTCAATCCACTGAATAACCCCTTCTTGTGTTGATTCATCTGGAAGGGCTGCGTGTGAAAAGCCTTGCTTTTTTAGACTTGCATTAGTTGCTTCCCCAATTGCAATAAAGGCTTTTTTTTCTAACTGTTTGTGATTACTAAGTTCTTCTTTCTCGATTGCGTTAAAGAAAAAATCAACGGCTGAACGGCTGGTGAATAAAAGGTATTTGCTTAACTTTAATTGTTTGATAAGTTGAGCGCGTTGAGAATGACTACACATTGTTCCTTTTGTAGTTATTAAAGGAAAGTGAACAACATTCTTCCCAAGCTTTTGTCGCTTCGGATCCAAACCTAAGTATAAGCAAGACATAACTATTCTCTTGAATCAATCGGTAAAAACAAATGTTTTAACATAGTTGATTGTTTTTTTGCCAAGATTGCAAGCTGTCCTTGAAATTTTGTGGTAGGGTAGGAAAGTATATGCCGATGCAAGTGAGTTAAATTTAAACGAATTAATGCAGCTTCAGCAACAACTAATGCATCAAAGGCCCCTGCTTTCATTTGCTGAATTCTACTTTCAACACACCCTCTTACATCTACAAAACAGAGGTCTTGTTTAATTAACTTAATCTCATTTCTTCTTTTATGTGATGAGCAAGCAACACGAGAATTTGACTTAAGACTTTCTATACTTTCTCCATCAGGTAAAAGAATACTATCACGAGGATCTTGCCCTTTAGTTAAAGCTAAAATATCTAAGTCTTGATGAAGAGGGTCAGGCAAATCTTTTGCTGAATGAATGGCAATATCAATTTGACCGTCTAACAAAGCTTTATCAATTTCTCGTGTAAAAAAATCCGTCTTATCCATTTCCATTAATGATGATGATAAGTCTTTATCTCCTGTTGTGTGAATCAAGTCTTTACTGAATTCAATACTTGTATCACTGTGATAGCTTTGAAGAAGTTCTAAAACCTCTTCTATCTGAATTTGAGAGAGCTTAGAAGCTCGCGCACCTACTCTTAGTTTAATCTTATTTTTTTCTTCAGCTAACCAGGGCATCCATAACCTCTTCTACCATTTCTACTCCATGAAGTTTAATGTCCTTAAAAGCGGACGTGTCTAAATTTTTTAAACTTCTTTTAGGAATAAAGCAAGTTTTAAAACCCATTCTTTGCGCTTCTTTTATTCTTGATTCAATGCGAGAAATGGATCGTATTTCACCACCAAGGCCCACTTCACCCATAACCACTACTTCAGGATCAATTACTTTATTTCTATATGAAGCAGCAATGGCAAGTAACACTCCTAGATCTGCAGCAGGTTCTGAAACTTTCATCCCACCCACAACAGAGACAAATACATCGCATGCATATAGTTTATAGCGCATACGTTTTTCTAAAACTGCAAGTAATAAAGCTAAGCGATTTGAATCAATACCCGTTGATTTTCTAGATGGAGAAGGAAAAACAGTATTAGAAACAAGAGATTGTACTTCTACTAAAATAGGTCGAGACCCCTCAAGAGTTGGGATAATTGCAGAACCACTTATTTTTGTTTTCCGTTCTTCAAGAAATATTTCAGAAGGATTATCTACTTCCTTTAAACCCTTACTTCCCATTTGAAAAACAGCTACTTCATCTGTCGCTCCAAAACGGTTTTTCACCACTCTAACTAGTCTCAGCTGATTTTGCCTATCCCCTTCAAAGTATAAAACAGTATCAACAAGGTGTTCTAAAACTCTTGGACCGGCGATTTCACCACTTTTAGTAACGTGCCCAATTAAAAAAGTTGGTATTTGCCTAGCTTTAGCCAGGTGCATAAAGTCACTAGTACACTCTCTTACTTGAGCTACTGAACCAGGTGATGAAGTGATCTCTGACTTATAGACAATTTGGATTGAGTCAATGATAAGAAAGTCAGGATTAAGCTGTTCTATATGTGTGATTATATTATCAACACAGGTTTCATTAAGTAAAAATAAGTTATCGTGAGTAGCTGATAGGCGTTTAGCTCTAACTGCGGTTTGATTAACTGACTCTTCACCACAAACATACAAGACTTTCATGTTCTGATCAGCTAAAGAGAAGGCTACTTGTAGTAGTAGAGTAGATTTACCAATTCCAGGCTCGCCTCCAATAAGGCTTAAGGAACCTTTTGTTAGCCCTCCACCTAAAAGGCGATTAAACTCTTTTAGCTTAGTTGCTATTCTAAAGTCATTCCCTGCTTGCACTTTTGTCAGAGCTACAGGTTTATTAAGAGGGTTTAAGTCCCTTGCTCCATACCTTGATTCAGAAGGAGCTGTTGGCAACTCTTCTTGTAAGCTATTCCAGTTTTTACATGCTGGACATTGACCTGCCCATTGAAAACTTTGGTGCCCACACTCTTGACAAACCCAATTTATTTTACTCTTTAATTTACTCAAGGCTAATTCTCCATTAGAAAAAGTTGTGCTAGCTAATCATGTGTAATAGCAAGGCTTAAAGGTCAATCTGTTTTAAAGCTGCTTTTGCAGCATTTTGCTGAGCTTCCTTTTTAGA
>JAACFD010000107.1 GCA_009937555.1 Chlamydiales bacterium
GCCCCCCAATCAGTTTCTCATGCTGGGAATAAGCACCAAAAAGACCAAACTTACCAGTTCCTTTTTCTTCTACTTCAATGTGCACATCTCTGAAATTTTTACCAAAAGAACTATCCCCTTCTACGGTATAAACATTAACTGTTTTAAAGTAGTCCATTGCCTTAAGGTTATTCTCAGTACCCTCTACTTTTCTAAGATCGAAAAGCTCACCTGGGTTGATCACACTTTCATGTAAAATAACAGAAGTTTTTGTACGGACATTACCAAAGACTTTAATTAAGCCTACTCTGTAGGGCTCGCCTTCTTTAATATTAAAATGAACTGAAAATAATCTTCCACTTTCATCTAATTCAACTTGCTGCTGTACGTTACAATCTATATACCCTTTTCTTCCATAAAGCTTACGTATATTTTCAGCTGTTTTATAGATTTTTTGAGGAGAATATAGAGCATCTTTGCGCAGCTCTAAAAAGCTATCAATTACAACATCATCGTAGAGCTCATTTCCTGAGAAACTTACCTTGCTTATGTGGTAACGCTCTCCCTTTTCAACATTGATGTTTACTCTGATTTTCTCTTTCTTTCCTACTACATCTTCTACTTTTACATTTACTTTCACATCAGCATAGCCTAAGTTTTGAAAGTAGTTGATGACCTTTAAAGTATCTTGGTCTACGGCCTCTTGTTGATAAAGACCAGAACCTGTAGCCCAGCTGGTTAAAAAGAAGTAAGTGCTAGTATGAAGCATTTCTAAGACTTCATCTTCTTCCTCATTAGTGACTCCATGTACTTTAATAGAATCAATTCGCCCTGGTTGCCCTTCTTCCACTTCAACTATAACTTTTACTTCATCTATTCCAGGAATATCTTCGACTCTAAAGTTCAATCTTGAGTTGTAAAAACCTTGCTTTAAGTAATATACTCTAAGTTTTCTAAACTCTTTATTAAAGCTTGTACGGTCAAAAATGCTATTATCCTTTACCTCTAGCTGCTTTCTTAGCTTAGTTGACTTAACGCGTTCATTCCCTTCAAAAACAATTTCGCGCAGACTCTTCTTTGGCCAAATTTTCAACTTTATAGAAACTTTTGAACCTTTGAAGTCTAGATCAGGCTCTATTCGGTCATATTTTTGAGATAAGAACTTTAAATCTTTGTCAAAAATATCTTGAGAGAAAGGCTCCCCTTCTTTTGTCTTAAGGCTCATTTTGATTAAGCCTGGCTGCAAATCAGAAGCCTCTTTATTTGTAACCATCTGAATATCAATGGTGTTTACATGAATCTCTTTACCGTAAACTTCTTGAGCGCCAAGAGCCAATGGCTTAGCAAACAACAAAGCTATTATAAGAAAAATATTTATTATATTGGAGATAGGACGTTTACCCATAAAAATTATGCTATTGTAGGTTTAATAAAAGGAATAAATATAGGCGAGTTGAGCAAATTTTTCAAGTTGAACTCTACCAAGCAGTCAAAAGACCACAGCTTAAAAACTAGAACGACCTGATATAGCCTTAGCAAGAGTTCCTCCATCTGCAAACTCTAAGCTAGAGCCTAGAGGTAAACCAAAGGCCACTCTTGACACCTTAACCCCTTTATGCTCAAGCTCCTGCCTTAAGTATAAAGCGGTTGCATCGCCTTCTACAGTAGAGTCTAGAGCTACAATTACTTCTTTAATAGCTCTTTTCTCTATTCGCTGGATCAAATTCTGAATATTTAAATGCTCATCTAAAAATCCGTTTAATGGGGATAGCAAGCCTCCAAGTACATGATATAAGCCTTCATATTCTTTGGTTTGTTCAAATGCAAACACTTCTTTCGCAAAAGCTACTACACAGAGTACGTCATTCTTTCTCTGCGTATCTTCACAAAAAGGACAAGCTTGCTTGTTTTCAAGTAAAACCCCGCACTCTTTACAGTAGCAAAGATTGCCATGAGCTTGCTTGAGCAGTTCAAAGTGCTGCTCTAAATCTTTAGGGTCGCATTGAATGAGATGAAAAGCAAAACGTTGCGCTGATTTCAGGCCTATTCCTGGTAATTTTCTAAAAACTTCTGTAATTTGCTCTACGCTTTTGGGATATTTCATTTATCTTCTCCATATAGATGACAAGCTACCCAGTGCTTATCACTTCTTTGCTGCAAGTTAGGGACTTTTTCTTTGCAAATGGCTTTTGCTTTAGGGCAACGTTTATAAAAAACACACCCCTTATGAACTTCCAGAGGGCTTGGTATCTCTCCTTCAATAAAGACATGCTTTTTCTGTTTCTCTTTACTTAACTCAGATACTGATGATAGCAGTATCTCGCTATAAGGGTGTAGTGGCTGACTATATAAAGATTCACTGCTAGCAAGCTCGACAAGACGTCCTAGATACATAACAGCAACACGATCACTTATGTGCCTAACCAGCGAAAGATCATGGGAAATAAAAAGGTAGGTTAGATTCATTTGCCTTTGTAGTGACTTAAGCAAGTTTACTACCTGCGCTTGCACAGATACATCTAGAGCAGAAATAGGCTCATCTAAGACAAGGAATCTAGGCTCTACAGCTAAAGCCCTTGCCAAACCGATACGCTGTCTTTGTCCTCCAGAAAACTCATGAGGAAAACGGTAGCGATCATCTGGATTTAAGTTTACTAGTTCTAAAAGTTCAATAATGCGCTTTTTACGAGAGTCTCCTTTTGCTAGATGATGAATGTCTAAAGCTTCCCCTATAATTTGCTCTACATTCATTCTAGGGTTTAATGACGAGTAAGGGTCTTGCAAAAGCATCTGTATATTACGCCGCATTTTTTTCATCTTTTGATGAGATAGCGTGTAGATATTAGTATCTTCAAAAAACACTTCCCCAGCACTAGGTTCTATTAACCTAAGAAGAGTTTTTCCAAGAGTAGACTTTCCACATCCGGATTCTCCTACAAGGCCTATCATCTCTCCTGGGTATATATCTAGATCAAAAAAGTCGACGGCTTTAAGTATTTGCTTATCTACTTTGAAATGCTTTTTTAGGCCTTTAATCGACAATAAAGGTGTGGGCGACATAGCGTTATTACTCCTGATTATAGACCTTTTTTTGTTCTGAAGCTTGAGGATGATGTAAAAAACAAACGGCACTAGCATCCTCACCTACACAGTAGGTATCTGCTTGCCTTGTCTCACAAATTTTCATCGCATAATCACATCTAGGAGCAAATGCACACCCTTTAGGAGGTTTGTAAAGATCTGGAGGAGAGCCTTCTATAGGCCTTAATTCTTGCCCTTTATTTGCTGAGGGCAAAGATCGCAACAGTCCTTTGGTATAGGGATGCTGCGGGTTGCTTAGCACATCCTCTATCAAACCTTGCTCAACAATTTTACCTGCATACATCACTACTACTCGTTCACAAACCTCAGAAATAGTAGATAGGTCATGAGTTATCAAAAGCAAGCTCATTCCAAACTGTTTTTTTAAAGAAGCAATAAGATCTAAGATTTGCGCTTGTATCGTTACATCTAATGCAGTGGTAGGCTCATCAGCAATCACTAGTTCAGGTCTGCAAACAAGAGCAATTGCTATCATTACTCTCTGGCGCATGCCCCCACTGAACTGATAGGGATATTCATAAAAACGTTTTTCAGCTTCTGGTATTCCCACTAAGTTTAGTAGCTCTACAGCACGTTTTTTAGCTTCCTCTTTACTCAGCTTTAGGTGCTTTGCCATTACCTCTGTAAGCTGCTTACCAATTCGCATAATAGGGTTGAGAGCAGTCATAGGATTTTGAAAAATCATGGCAATATTTCTGCCTCGAATTTTCTGAAGCTCTTTCTCATTTTTCTGAAGAAGGTCTTCCCCGTTAAAGTAAACATTACCTTTAACAATTTCTCCTGGGGGTTGTGGAATGAGGTTAACTATTGACTGAGCTGTTACGCTTTTACCGCAACCTGATTCCCCTACAATGGCTAGCCCTTCTCCTTTTCGAAGCTTTAAGTCTACCCCTCTGACAGCATGCACTTCTCCAGCTAAAGTCTTAAAGCGTACATGCAAATCCTTAATTTCTAAAATATTCTCTGAGTCTTGCATGTATTACCTTCTAATCCTGGGATCTAAAGAATCTCTTAAAGCATCGCCTACAATATTAAAAGATAGCATCGTCAAGCTAATAAACATTGCAGGAAAAAAAAGTCTCCATGGGTAGTAGCGCATTGCTGGAAGCCCTTCACTAGCTAAAGTTCCCCAAGATGATGCTGGTGCTTGTATGCCTAAGCCAAGAAAACTTAAAAATGCTTCTACAAAAATAGCGGTTGGTATGGTAAGAGTCACAGTTACAATGATAGGGCCCACTACATTGGGAATTACATGCTTAAATAAAATGCGACGATAACCTGCCCCAAGGGCCTTAGCTGCTAACACATACTCTTGCTTAGTTACTTGAATCACCTGCCCTCTTACCATCCTAGCCATACCTAGCCAGCCAGTAATTGTCATGGCAATAATAATAGGAAGAAGGCCACTCCCCATAACTAACATTAAGATAATTACAATTAGCAGATGAGGAATAGACGCTAAAATATCTACAACACGCATCATGAGCTCATCAACCCAACCTCCTAAAAAGCCTGCAAAACCACCCCATAAAACCCCAAGTATCAGGTCAATAATTGCAGCACAAATACCTACAAAAAGAGATATTCTAGCTCCATAAAAAATGCGGGTAAATAAGTCTCTTCCCAGGTCATCAGTCCCAAAACAAAAATGTAGAGAAGGAGATTGGTTTTTTAGGTTTAAAAACTGCTCTTTGTAGCTATAGGGTGAAAAAATAGGCACCAATATAGCTAATACTAAGAGTACAGCAAGGTAGCAAAGAGCTATTACTGCTAAGCGATTTTCTTTAAAACGTCTAAAGACAGTCTCCCAGAAACCTAAGTGAAGGCTCTGCCTTTTCTCAGAAGCTATTACTTTCTTAGCTAAAGGTTGAAAAAGTTCACTATCTTCCACTTAAACCTCTTTTACCTTCAAAGATGATTTATGATTATCGATTCTAGGATCTACCAGTACGTAAAGGATATCTGTAAAAAAGATAACTAAAAGTAAAAATAAGCTTTCAAAAACCGTAATTCCCATAATCAGGGTATAATCTCGGTTTGCTATTGAACTAACTAACCACTGCCCTAAACCTGGGATGCCAAAAATCTTTTCTACTACAAAGCTCCCCATAAAAATCGTTGTTGCCAGAGTACCTAGATAGGTAATCACAGGTAAAATAGCATTTTTAAGCACATGCTTAACAACTAGAGTGAAGTCTGAGACCCCCTTAGCTTTAGCTGTTTTTATAAAATCTTGCTGTAAAATCTCTAATACATTTGCCCTAACCAGACGAGTAACCATTGCAATAGGTAGTGCCGATAGAGATAGAGTGGGCAGAATGCTATGCTTAAAACTGGCGTAACGAGCTACTGGGAACCAGCCTAGTTTCATAGAGAAAACATACTGAAGAGCAGAGGCTAAAATAAAACTAGGCACAGAAATACAAAGTACTGAAAACACTAATATACTGCGATCCTGCCACTTACTACGCTTAAAAGCAGCTAACAGTCCCATACAGGTACCCAGAAAAAGAGAAAATACCATTGCCTGGAATCCAAGGTAAGCAGACACAGGGAAGCTACTACGTATAATTTTATTTACTGACTTATGCTCATACTTAAAAGAGGGCCCTAAGTCCCCTTTCAGCAAAGAACCTACATACTTAAAATACTGCTGGTGAACGGGTTTATCTAAACCATAGTGCTTGTATAGTGAATCTAATATTTCTTTAGGGATAACTTTATCTTGAGTGAAAGGATCACCAGGTAAAGCCTTCATTAGGAAAAAGGTAAGCGTCACCACAATCCAAAATGCAGCAAGTAAATAGAGAGTTTTTCTAAAGAGGTAGCGCTTCATATTAGTTTGGTTTAAACATTCAAAATCTTAAGAAAGGATTTTAGATCATTTTAGGATAAACTTACAGATCAAAGATCTCTCTTTTTAAACTATTAACTGTAAGTTGATTAACCAACCTTTTTAGCCCTTTTAAAATCTAAAACTCCCGTAGAAGAGATATAGACATCTTTTAGCTCCTCTTGTTTGAGGTAGGCATTTGTGTAGTAATACAATGGCACAATAGGCATGTCTTTAACAAGAATCTCTTCTGCCTGCATTAAAGTCTTCTCTCTCTGGGCCCAGTCTGTCTCAAACGATGCTTGATTTAAAAGAGTGATAAACTTCTCATCTTCCCAAAAAGTATGGTTATTAATTGAAGTCTTATACTTAAAAAGCTCTAAAAAGTTCATAGCATCGTCAAAACTAGCAATCCATCCAAAGCGCCCTACTTGGTACTCTCCTTTTGAAAGTTTGGTTAGATACTGCTTCCATTCTAGAGTTTCAATCACAACAGGAATGTTAAACAAAGCTTCCCATTGCTGTTTTACTTCCTCAGCAATACTTTGGTGGTCACTTGAGTTATTAATGGTAATCACTACTCTAGGGAAAGATTCTCTTGTCCATCCCTCTTGCTTCATGCCCTCTTCAAAAAGCTTGCTAGCTAAACTAGTAGAACCATCGACAAAAAAAGCCTGCTTAAAAGGGTGCTTTTCTGTTGGGGGAATAATTCCTGTAGCGGGTAGATGCTTTGAAGTCTCCTGCCCTTCTAGCAGCTTAGCTCTGTTCAGACCATAAGAAAGCGCTTGCCGGATCTTTAGGTTATTAAATGGCGCTTGATTTATATTAAACATATACCAATAAGAGGCGCTAATAGGGTAACTTTGAAAGTCCTTTCTGTCTTTCAGCTTTTGAAAATAGTCCATTGGAAGTTGTGAAATTGGAGCTCCTGCCCAGTCTAGTTTTTTATCTTCGTAAAGAGC
>JAACFD010000108.1 GCA_009937555.1 Chlamydiales bacterium
CTTTAGTTAAAGCAACTCTCTGCCTGGAAAATGAGATGGGCTTATCGATAATATTGAAAGAGCTTGCTCTCGAGTGACAAGAGCTTGTGAAGAGGCTTAGTGTAATTAAGATAATTACAATAAAAGAGGAGTGTGTTAACTTCATTTCCTTACTCCTAAAAGGCATTAATTTATCACATAACAGGAAAAATGAAAAAGTATTTCGGTCTAATAGTTTTTTTTCTTCTTGTTTTCTCATCTTGCTCTAGGCAAGCTCCTCGTTCGGCAATTTTACAGAAGAGCAAAGTAAGTCCAGCAAAGCTAGAAGAGCTTTACCTTGTAACAGATATTGCTATGGAAGCTGTTTCTGAACCTTTAGCTACTCAAAAGGGTAAAGGAGCGTTTAATTATAGTAACCTTCCTTTTAGTAAAGTTGGGGGGTATGATGACTGGCTTCGTGTACACCAATTGATTTTTAATCAGGTGGTTACACTAAAGAGACGTCAGGGTAAGGAGGCCTTAGTGGAGATCCCTAATATGGTGGTCAAAATGTCGAAAAAAGGTGGGCCTCAGTTCCTCAACAGTTGGGTGCAAGTTTCAGGGTTAACCTCTCTAAAAGAGATAAAGAATAGAAAAAATGACTTAGCAAAGCTTCCAATTGCAGAGTTTAATAAGAATAAGTATCCAGTGCTTACACTGACTAAACCTTTCTACTCCTCAAAACTTAAGAAGCATTTCTCAGCAGTTACAAAATTTACCTATAATAAGATTTTGAGAGATCAAGTTGAAGTAAATGTATTTAATGCTAAAAAAATGCGCTTTGAGACGATGTTTCTTCCAAGGAGCCTGTGTTATTTCAACTATGCAAAGAGAAGTAGAGCTCACAAGTTAAAGGAGTACATTAAGCTTTTAGAGTCTTGGTCTAAAAATAAAGACGGCTTTATTCCCTATGTGTTCGGTGGAGCAAGTTGGCTTGAATCTTATAAAAAAGACCAGCCATACCGTGTTAAGGGGGGGCATTCCCGTAGAGGAAAGAAACTTACCCCTGTCTCAGGAATGGACTGTTCTACTATGCTTTATCTAGCAGCGCTTGTAACTGATATCCCTTACTACGCAAAAAATACGACAACATTAGCTAACCAGCTAGAGACCTTTAAAAAGGGAGACCATCTAGAGCCTGGGGACTTGATCTGGGTGCCAGGTCATGTTCAGCTTATTAGTAAAGTTGGTGATCGAGCCCATATGATTGAGGCACGAGGGTACTCAGCAGGTTTTGGTAAAGTGCACTGTTTGCCAATGGAGAAACTTTTAAAAGGCCATAAAGGGACAAAAACTTTAGAGAGGGCATTTCTTAAGGGGCAAGACCTGGTATTTCTTAATAAAGCAGGAGGAATACACGGGACTTTTAAAAACTGGAAGCTATTAAAGTTTAGGAGTATCTTTGATAGAGCGCCTCCTTTATATATTAGGTAAGTATTACTATGTTTATTGATTCTCATGCACACATAAGCTGTCAGCCTTTAGCTGATCAAGCAACAGCTTTAATTGAACACGCCAAAGAAAGTAAAGTAGAGCATATTGTTAATATATGTGTAGATGAGCCTAGCCTGATTAAAGGATTAGAATTAGGTGAGCTGCACCAAGGTTTTTATAATGTTGCTGCTACAACACCACATGATGTTGAAAAAGATGGAGAGCATTTTTTTCCTTTAGTTGAGAAAGCTGCTAAAAACCAAAATCTTGTAGCTATTGGTGAGACTGGATTAGATTATTACTATGAGCACTCTCCTAAAGAATTGCAGAAGCATTTTTTAAAACAGTATTTCTCTCTAGCCATTAAGTATAAATTGCCTATAGTAATTCACTGTAGAGATGCCTTCGCTGATTTCTTTGATATAATGCACAGTCATTATAGGCAGGAAGATACCTATTATCCGGGGGTTTTACATTGTTTTACAGGGAACCTGGATGAAGCAAAAGAAGTGATTAATAGAGGATGGTATTTATCTCTAAGTGGTATTGTAACTTTCAAGAAAAGCATTGAGCTTAAAGAGGTTGCTAAGTTAGTTCCCTTGGAGCAGCTTCTAATAGAAACGGATTCCCCATATCTTGCACCTCAAAGTAAAAGAGGAAAGCAAAACGAGCCTGCTAATGTGGTTGAGGTCGCTCAGCATATAGCAGACTTGAAAAACATCCCTATTGAAGAATTAGCACGGCAAACTTCACAAAATGCAAAATCTCTCTTCAATATAAAGTAGCTACTTAAGCTTTCTGTAAATTTTTATTTGATTATAAAAAAATAAGCAGTAAGTTCTTTTATAAGATTCTAAATTTTTCTGTGTTAAAGGTAGGGTATGGAGAAAAGTAAGATTGACTGCGACTTTTATATGCGTAAGTTACATTCTATTATGGGAGTAGGGTTAGTTCTTTTCCTTATAGAACACTTACTTACTAATTCAGAAAGTGCGTTGATGTTTGGAGAGGATGGTGCTGGGTTTATCAAAATGGTAAACTTTATTCACTCTATTCCTTATTTAAAGGTAGTTGAAGTCTTGCTAATAGGGATACCTTTACTGGTTCACATGGTATGGGGGGTAAAATACTTATTTACAGCAAAGCCAAACTCAGCAAAAGGAGATGGCTCAAAACCCTATTTACCTTATGAAGGTAGTTTTCGTTATACATTCCAGCGTATTACTTCATGGCTTTTGCTAGTAGGAGTATTGGTACATGTCGTTGAGATGCGTTTTTTAGAAGCTCCTAAAGAAGTTTTTTTAGGAACTAAAGATAGCTCTCGCTATTTAATTACTCTAGAGATGGATGAAGGGCTGTACTCCGTATCAAAACGTTTGAGGGTTCAGTTATATGACGCTAAACGTGTAGAAAATGAACGAAAAAAAATGCTTGAGGATCAAAAACAAATTGATCAAGCATCAAAACAGTTAGAATCAAGTATTAGTAAATCTACTAATTACCAAGTTGAAAAAGACTATGTGGTAAGAGAACAAGAGCGTTTAAGGCTTATCAATAAATGGGTAGGTTCTTTAGAAGGGGTAACCTTAAAAGAGGGCCATGTAATTGCTTCTGCATCAAATGTAGGGACAGCTTTTTTATTAAAGGTTAGGGAAACCTTTATGGATCCAGTTGCTAGGGTTTTATACAGTATTTTTGTATTAGCAGCTGCATTTCATGCCGGCAATGGTCTTTGGACTGCTATGATCTCTTGGGGAGTAACTCTAAGTTCAAGGTCCCAATCTTGGGCAGCCTGCCTTAGTCTTTCTTTGATGGGGCTATTGAGCTTCTTAGGTTTAGTGAGTATTTGGGGAACCTATCTAATAACTTTAAAAACATAAAACGCGTTAATGCTAATGAAAGAGAAGAGTATGAAAAGGAAGCAAGCAGTTGTAGTAGGTGGTGGTTTAGCTGGTTTAGCTTGTGCAATGAAGCTAGCTGATAGTGGATGCCATGTTAAATTAGTATCTGTCACACATGTAAAGAGATCTCACTCAGTCTGTGCCCAAGGTGGAATTAATGCAGCGATGAATTTAAAAGGAGAAGGAGACTCTCCTGAGATTCATGCTTATGATACTATTAAAGGAGGGGATTTTTTAGGTCACCAACCCTCAATAGTAGAGATGTGTTATTCAGCACCAAAAATTATTGCTCTTTTAGATCGTATGGGATGTCCTTTTAACCGAACTCCTGAAGGAGATTTGGACTTTCGGCGCTTCGGAGGGACCCTCTATAATAGAACTGCTTTTTGCGGAGCCTCTACAGGTCAACAGCTCTTATATGCCTTAGATGAGCAAGTAAGACGTTTTGAAGTACAAGGCCTAGTTGAAAAGTATGAAAACCATGAATTCATGCGCTTAATCCAAGATGAAAATGGACAAAGCTGTGGTATTGTTATCATGGACCTTTTTAACCTAAAGTTAGAGAGTCTGAAGGCAGACGTAGTAATAAACGCTACAGGAGGCCCAGGTCTTTTATTTAGAAAATCTACTAACTCAACTTTTTGTACAGGGGCTGCTAATGGAAGGCTTTTTTGCCAAGGTATGCACTATGCAAATGGTGAATTCATTCAGATACATCCAACAGCAATTCCTGGAGAAGATAAGTTACGTCTTATTTCAGAATCAGTAAGAGGTGAAGGTGGTAGAGTTTGGGTGTGGGGTGATGAAACTAAAACCATGCTAACTCCAACAGGAGAAACCATCACCTGTGGTAAAAAAGGGGAGAAATGGTTCTTCTTAGAAGAGTTTTATCCAGCTTTTGGAAATCTAGTGCCAAGAGATATTGGTGCTAGAGAAGTTCTGAGGGTTTGTGAACAAGGGTTAGGAATAGATGGAGGTATGCAAGTATATTTAGATGTAACGCACCTTCCAGAGAAAACATTAAAGAAGTTGGCTTCTGTATTAGAGATCTATGAGAAATTTACAGGGGAAGATCCTCATAAAGTTCCGATGAAAATATTCCCTGCAGTTCACTACTCAATGGGTGGAGCATGGGTAGATTGGCCTGCAGCAGATGATCCAGATCGTTTTGATCGTTTTCGCCACATGACAAACTTAAAAGGCTGCTTTAATGTTGGAGAAAGCGACTACTTATATCATGGAGCTAACCGTTTAGGAGCTAATTCATTGCTCTCTTGTATCTATGGGGGGCTAGTGGCTGGTCAAGAAGCTGATAGATACATTGACTCTTTAGAAGAGCGTCATGATCGTTTAGCAGAATCAGTATACGATCAGGCAGTAAAAGTAGAAGAAGATTTTAAAGCAGACCTGATGAGCCGAAACGGGACAGAAAATGTTCATGAATTGCACTATGAGCTTTCTGACATACTAGTTCAGAATGTAACGGTTAAGAGAAGTAACAAAGACTTAGCAGCTACTTATGAGCGTATTAAAGAAATCAGAGAGCGCTATAAAAACATAAAGCTAGATGACACGTCACGTTTTGCTAACCAAACTTATATCTTTGCTAATCAGTTTAGATATATGCTAGAACTCGCTTTAGTGATTACAAAAGGCGCGCTGCAAAGAGATGAATTTAGAGGGGCTCACTTTAAACCTGAGTTTCCTGAAAGAGATGATACTGAATGGTTGAAAACAACCATTGCTAGTTACGGGGTAAGTGACCCCAGTATCCATTATGAGAAAGTAGATACTAGGCATTTAGATCCTATTCCAAGAGATTATACAAAAGCGAAAAAAGTGCAGCCTAAACTTAAAAATGTACCAGAAAACCTTCAGCTACCTATTTAAGGGGGAGTATGAGTAAAAAGTTTAAGTTAAAAATATTCCGAGGGCAACCAGGGGGACAGTTCTGGGAAGAATTTGAGTTAGAGTATAAGTCGGGTATGAATGTCATTTCAGCATTGATGGAAGTGCAGAAAAGTCCTGTTAATACCAAGGGTGATCGTGTTGCGCCAGTAGTATGGGAGGATGGGTGCCTTGAAGAGGTTTGTGGTTCATGCTCAATGCTTATTAACTCTAAACCTGCTCAAGCTTGTACTGCTTTAATAGGAAATATTTTGGAGGAATCAGGGAAAGATACCATAACCCTAGCTCCTTTAAGTAAGTTTCCACTAGTGCGTGATTTAAGAGTAGATAGAAGTATTATGTTTGAAAATTTGAAAAAAGTTTCAGCATGGGTTCAAGTTGACGGTTTATATGATAAAGGCAGAGGACCAAAAATTTCGCCTAAAAAGCAAGAAATTATGTATACTTTGTCTACCTGTATGACATGTGGGTGCTGTTCAGAGGCTTGTCCTCAGGTAAATGATCATTCAGAGTTTATAGGGCCAGCCCCTATTTCTCAGGTGCGTCTTTTTAATACGCATCCTACAGGTGAAACGCAAAAAGATAAACGTCTAGAGGCTTTAATGGGTAAAGGTGGGGTAGCGGATTGTGGTAATGCCCAGAACTGTGTTAGGGTATGCCCTAAAAATATTCCACTCACAGACTCAATTGCCGCTATTAGTAAAGATACAAGTACGCATATGGTGAAAAAGTTTTTTGGTTTGCAGGAGCGAGATTAGCAACCATGCAACTAGCTAGTAAGCCTGTTTCTTATCTTTATTTTTTTTTGCTTATTAAAGCTATTTTTTGCTTTTTATATATATCAGGTTCTTACTTACCTCTAAATCCTGATGAGGCTCAATATTGGCTCTGGAGTCGATTTTTAGATTACGGTTATTATAGTAAACCCGCTGGTATTGCGTGGCAAATTGCTGGTTCTTGTTATCTGTTTGGTAATACAGAGCTTGGAGTACGTTTCTTTTCAATCATTTTGAGTTTCTTTACTGCAATAGCTGTTTATAAACTAGCCTTTGTGATAACACGATCAGATAAGAAGGCTGCTTTATCTGCTTTTTGTTTCGCTCTTTCTCCTCTAGCAATTGCAGGTTCTATATTAGTTAATACAGATGGGGCTATGGTTTTATTTTTGACTCTAGCTTTTTGCTATATGTGCCAATTTTTAGAAACTAATAAGGGGCTGTATTTATCCTCTTTATGCATAGCTGTAGGTTGCCTTTTTAAATTTACAATACTGCTTTTCTGGCCAGTTGTTTTTCTTATTACCTTTTTCTATAAAAGAGCTGTATTTTTAAGCTCTTTTAAGGCTGCTATCGTATCTCTAGTAGGGCTATTACCTTCTTTATTGTGGAACCTTAGGCATAAGTTTTCTACATTCAAACATGTCTACACTCAAAGCGTTGGGGGTTCTAATCCATCTGACGGGAACTTTTTAGAATTTTTGGGAGCTCAATCAGGTTTAGTAGGGCCAGCAATTTTTTTAATTTTAGTAGCTAACTTTATATGGGGGATAAGAGAGTTTTCTAAAAGAGACCTGTCATTTAAGTTAGTGTTCACTTTTGTATACACC
>JAACFD010000282.1 GCA_009937555.1 Chlamydiales bacterium
CATACTGATCAGCATATCTCAAGGGGCTATTTTTTACATAAGCATAAAGGTTAGGGCCATCACCAAAACCGTTAGGGTCTGTAGTGATCCAAATTCCTTGAGAAGCGTCGTAGTAACGCTCTCCAAAATAAATATAAGCACTATCTAAGCAAATGCGTTTAGAAGCAAAGCGCCAGGGGTTTAGAAGAGAGGAGTATTCTATATTCTCAAGGGAGCCATTATAAGCCTTTCTTTCTAAAATCTATATAATTTAACTGTCCTCTAAAATTAATTTTTTGACTCTAGGACTAAATCCTTTTAAGCCTTCAGGATTGTAAACAGATAATGTTATTTCTTTTTGATAATCTTCAGAAGAAAAATGAGAGTGCGGGGGAAAGGTTGAGCCTTCTAAATCCTCTATTAAATCACTTAGGTAACCTATCATTTGTTCAGCTTCTGTTTTAGTCAAAAAGATACTTATAGTATCAAGTTTTCTGTCACTATCATCATCTAATATTCTCATACCAAAACCTTATTAGTAATGTGGCACATCGCAAGGGTATATCCTAGCAATCTCTCTCCACTTGTTTCCATTAAACCTTTCAAAGTGAATATGAGGAAACTGGTGAGGATGAGGATTTAATAAGTCAATTCTAAGTTTTCTAAGTCCGTCTTTTGAAATAAAAATAGGGTCTCTATACTTATTAAATATCATCATACTTCCTTTCCCTAGCCATAACTCTAACTGCGTCTTAATAAAATTAATCTTGGAACTCTGAACTGCTTCACTTGAGACTTTTATAGCCTTTTGGGCCACACTTATACCAGCTTTACTTGTTAAGCTGGTAGCTTTAATAGCTTTATTAGGCTTTAAAGCCTAGGCCAATCCCTTTCACCACTTTCATAGGAGCGTAGGCTAGTGCAGAAACAGCTACTCCTGCTCCATAGGCTACTGCCTCATGAGTGGACATGTCTTCCATATTACCAGTTAAGTAATCAAAAGCCAAGCCTTCAGGTCCATCCCAGACTCCTTGCCCTATTTTACCTAGTAAACCATAGTCTGATGAAGAGCTACTAGACTCTGCAGCTTGCTGCATATCTAAAGCTTCATGAAGATCAAAGCCTATATCAAAGCTAGAAGGATTAGAACCTAAGTTATAACCTCCAGCTACAGAGCAAAAGGTGTTGGATAGATGCTGGTCTACTTCTTTAGCTGCTCTATCAAAGCTAGCACAAAAGGCTCCATCTGTATAGCTAGCTACATCATCTGGTCCATCATATTCAAGACCAGATATATCTTCTGCTTCTAAGCCATACTGATCAGCATATCTCAAGGGGCTATTTTTTACATAAGCATAAAGGTTAGGGCCATCACCAAAACCCGTAGTAACGCTCTCCAAAATAAATATAAGCACTATCTAAGCAAATGCATTTAGAAGAACTTTCTAACTCTTCTTAAACATGTCTTTTTTAAGAGAAAACTTTTCTTCTATTTCTTCAAATGAGATATCTTCTGCATCTTGAAGAAAATCAAACTCCATCTTTTCAAAAGGAGGAAAATAGACATAAGTGTACCAACCTACTACATCTTCCTCTACTACATTTTTTATTTTATCATCACAGTATTCATAAACAACATAAGAATCCATGCTTAGCTCCTACCAGCAGGGTAAATTCTATGAATTTTACCTGCATCCCTCCACCTAGTGTTAACCTTACACTCTAGATGTATATGTATCCCGTCTCCATGAGGGTTATTAAAATCAATTCGAAATCTCTTTAGCCATCTTGTGAAATAAATTTAGACAAATAGCATATCTGCACTATTTCAATCTATTCTCTAAAAGAGTTCTAGCTAGCTCTTCTAGAAAATCCAATTTCTCTAAGATTCGTTTTTTTTCGCTATCATCAACTTCTGAATCCCCACGATAAATAGCAACAGAATACAAAACATCAAGTGAGGCTGTCATATTTCTAAAACTATCTTTCCAGTTTTCATCTACGCTTTCAAGAGCATCCAAAAGAGCCATTAGGTCCTCAATCAAAAACCTTAACTCAAGTTTTTCTAACCTATAGTCTTCTATTTTACTCAATATTAAGCTTAATTGCCTTTGGTCATAATCATTTAAACTTTCCATATCCGCCCATTGCTATCTTTCTTTACTGTACTTTACCGTATGTTACTGTTATTACCTGCCCATTCTCTGAGTTTGTAATAACTGAAATATTATTTCTACTTGAATAGTTAAAAGTTGTCCCTCTCTCTTTTCCTATCTCTCTAACTCCATTACAAAGAGTATCTTTCACAGCACTTGGGGGTATCCCTCTGTTTTGCATCTGATCAATCGCATGCCTTGAAAAAAGCCTATTATTTATTAGAGTATTATTATTCCTAGTAGGCTGTTGTTTTGCATTTCTTAATTGATAGCCCTTATGACCAGAAAACCCATTACTCCCTCTATTATGAACTATTTGACTTCTAACTTCAATAGTTCTCCATATATTCAAGTTAGAGATAATTGATTTTGTAGTTCTACCTAGTAGAGATGCTCCTCCAAATAGAGCAACTCTATCTAGTACTCCTAGCCCTATACTTTTTGCCTGTTCACCTAAGCTTTTATCAGAAAAAGTACCTTCTTCCAACTCTTTTATTACATCGGTAAAGCCCCATACTAAGTCTTTGGCAAGTTCAGGTGCATTATCATAAGCTTTACCAAGAGTTACCGTATTATGTTCTATTCCTGCCTCAAAAAAACTTATGACTCCTCCTGATACTTTGTCAAAAACATAAGAGGCTCCATCTTTTACTGAGCTCCAGAAACCGCTTTTATCATCAGAAGAACTTCTATCTCCTTCTGCGCTATCAGTATCAGATATATCTTCTGCTTCTAAGCCATACTGATCAGCATATCTCAAGGGGCTATTTTTTACATAAGCATAAAGGTTAGGGCCATCACCAAAACC
>JAACFD010000109.1 GCA_009937555.1 Chlamydiales bacterium
AGTAGGTACTTGTGTAAAAAAAGCATCTTTAACAGCATTTGCTATAATAGGACTGTTTACGACCCTCTTGTTAACAAATATATATTGACCACTTCTTGTAGCCCTAAGCAAATCAGGCTTTCCAATATACCCAACGCATGCATAGCCTTCTAAGTTCACTTCAACATAAGATAAGTCTTTGGAAAACTCTTTGCCTAGTATATCTGTTACTCGTTTTTTAAAAGGCTCTGTTTTCCCTACTGCAGAAGGGTTAAAGCGGTAGTTAAAAACTTCCTTCCCATTACTTACTAACCGAAAGGTCTTATCATAATTTGCTAAAGCAAGGTTATTTAAAAATTTAATAACCTCTTTTAAATTTTGGGTATCACTTTTTTGAAATTTCTGCCTTACTGGTAAGTTAAAGAATAAATCCTTAACTTCTATGGTAGTTCCCTGGGTACGGCTTGCTTGTTTCAGCGAATTTACCCCTCCTCCTTCTGTCTCAATACTAAAAGCTAACTCTTCATC
Source organism: Chlamydiales bacterium (assembly GCA_009937555.1). Lineage (GTDB taxonomy): Bacteria > Chlamydiota > Chlamydiia > Chlamydiales > JAACFD01 > JAACFD01. The sequence continues at coordinate 508 of JAACFD010000109.1, forward strand.
CTTAGGCTTACTAGTGATTTTAAAACGAGAAATAGAAGCAATAGAGGGTATGGCTTCCCCTCGAAACCCCATGGATAATATTCGATCAAAATCATCCATCCCAGTTAACTTAGAGGTTGCGTGTCGCTTTAGACTTTGCTCTAACTCTAAAGCATTCATTCCCAATCCATTATCTGAAACCCTTATTAACTCTTGCCCTCCTCTTTCAATTTCCACAAGAATATCACTAGAACCTGCATCTAATGCATTCTCTACTAACTTTTTAACAACAGATGAAGGATTTTCAATGACTTCCCCAGCTGCAATTTGATTGATTACAGATTCGGAAAGAACAGAAATACGACAAGATTGGGTTTGCATAAGCCTCCTGAAAAGCCATAGCTAAATACAGCTATATATTACAAAATACGCTTAAAGCTTAGCAAATTAGGACAAGAAAAGAAAGCTTCTTAACTAGGCATTTCCTTTTTCTTTAGGGGCAAATTGATCCTCACTAAGAACAAACTCAATTTTAGGAGGAGCCTGAAGTTCAGGTTTTGCTTCCCTAACAGGTTTCACACACTTTAATACTGCCGTCATTTGGATGACAACATTTCTTCGGTCCATTAACTCTCTAAAAACATCTGTTGGAGCCATTTCCTGATATTTCTCTTTATCTATTTTCAAGAAAAGAGTTTCAGGTTGCCAGTCACCTAAGTAACCATAGTCATTAATCCAGTAAAAAGGCTGTGTGAAGTACCCAAACGAGTTAATAAAAAATGCTCTACAATTCATAGGATCTTCCCAGGCATTATCACTGGAGCCATATGGCATGTGAAATACAGCCTTTGCATTAGGCTTAGCTATTCTGTGAAGTTCTTCCATAAGAGGTAATAGATCGGGCACTCTTTCTAAAACATGCCTACCAAAAATCTCATCTATCGAGTTGTCTTTAAAAGGCATAGGATCTTTCTTTGCAGTTTTAATATCATAAACTACATCAACACCTTCTCTATCAGTTGAGTTTAGATTAATCCAACCATCAAGAATATTTTTCCCACACTCTAAATGTAACTTTTTAAGTTTCTTATCTTCCTCAGCCACAACAAACCTCGTTTATCAAAATAATATTATAGTCTACCTCGCTTATATAACCTGCTTATTTATAAAGTCTAGTCCTTTAAGCACCCCTTGCTAATTAAATAGTTTCTATTATCCTAGGGAAAAGTTATAATTAGCTGTTTTCTACAGTGTTATACGAAATGAAAAATCTTGAAATAGCTACAAATATTTTACAAAAACTAGAAAGCCATGGCTATATCACCTACTTTGCTGGGGGATGCGTTCGGGATCTCCTAATGGGAAAAAGCCCCGATGATATAGATATTGCTACAGAAGCTCCCATACAAGAAATTCAAAGAATCTTTCCAAAAACTCATGCTGTTGGGGCACAGTTTAATATTCTCATTGTTGTGGAAGAAGGGCAAGCCTTTGAAGTTGCACAATTTAGAAAAGATGGCCTTTACCAAGATGGTAGAAAGCCTGAATCTGTTGAAAGAGCTTCTCCTGAAGAAGATGCTCATAGAAGAGACTTTACTATAAACGGTCTGTTTTACCATCCATTAAAAAAGGAAATTATAGACTATGTTAACGGAGAAAAAGATCTAAGAGCGTCTATTTTGAGAACTATAGGCTCTGCTGAGGAACGCTTTGAGGAAGACAGGTTAAGAATGCTTAGAGCATGTCGCTTTTCGGCCTGCCTTAACTTCCCTATTGAAAAGGAAACTCAACTAGCTATTGAAGATCTTGCTCCTAGTCTATTCCCAAGTGTCTCTATTGAACGTGTATGGCAAGAATTTAATAAGGCACATAAATGCTCTAAGCTTTCAGATATGCTGTTACTAATGCTGCAAACACCTCTTTTTGACACTGTATTTAACTCTTTAAATTTAAATGCTAAAAAAATTGAAAAGAGATTAAAAACGCTTAATAACTACAATAGCAAACTTCCAATAGGTGCATTTTTCACTTTAATCTTAGATAACTGTTCTAGGGAGTCTCTAGTAACTTTCTTTGAGTATTTCAAAGCTTCAAAAAAAGATTTTAAATCGGCTTATCACTATGCATGCTTTAAAATACAGCTAACAGACTATCTTACCAAAAAACAGTCCTCACTATACCCACTAATGATGGCCTGTACTGAGCTTGAGATGGAGGTACTATTTGCTATTTATAGTATTGAGCATGAAAACCTCCCTCAAAAACAACTAAAAGAACTTTCAGTATACCTAAGACCTCACGTAGAAGCGGTAAAAAATAACACACCTTGGGTAAGCGCACAAAACTTAACAGAGGCTAATATAAGCCCTGGCCCACAAATGGGAAAGTTGTTACAAGAGGCTAAACAGATAGCTGTCGATAATAACCTAACTGACAAAGGAAGTATTATAAAAGAACTTAAACTTTCTTCTAGCTGGCCAAGGTAAATAATGAAAACTCTCAATAGCTTAAATAACCCTACTGTTAAACATGCTGTAAAGATACGGAGCTCTAAAAAGTATAGAGCTGAGAACTCTTTGTCACTAGTTTCTGGAAAAAGTAATATTTTAGAGCTTGCTACTTCAATTCCTCCCTACTCTCTATTTTCAACTAAAGAAATGGTTTCAGATTTTTCTAATATAAACTCAGAATCTATCTACCTGTGCTCAAAAGAAATTATTAAGAAAATTACTAAATTACCTTCTCCTGATGGAGTCTGCGCTCTTTTCCCCACTCCTAAACAACGTTTATCTTCTAGTCGACATGTTATATATGTAGACCGCTTACAAGACCCTGGAAATTTAGGCACAATAGTTCGTTCTATGCTAGCTTTTTCTTGGGGACAATTACTGCTACACCCAGACAGTGTAGATCTATTTAATGAGAAAACAATACGAGCCTCAAAAGCAGCTTGCTTTAAGCTTCCTTACTCCCAGATGGACTATTCTGAACTAAAAGAATATTCAAAAAAGCATCATTTACCTATTGTTCTGGCTGATATTAAAGGAAGTGATCCTGAATCTTATGACGCAAGTCAGGGAAGCATCCTAGTCCTGGGTTGCGAGGGGCAAGGCATTTTAATGCCAACAAAAGAGAGCTACAAGAGCGTATCTATTCCAATGAATCGGCAATGTGAGTCTTTAAATGTTGGGACTGCAGCAAGTATCTTAATGTATTTAATGAAAAAAGATAAAAAAATATGAGTAAAAGACCCCTTGAAGATAGCTACCTAGATGAAGATGAATTCTTCACCAACCGGCGCGAAGTTAAAAAACTTAAGAAAATAAAATCTAAAAAAGATCGTTCAAAATTTAAGAAAAGTAATCTAGAAAAAGAAGAAGAAAACCCAGCAGATGATGAAGAGACCCTTCAATTACCTCTTGGGAGGGTTATCAAAATACAAGCATCTGCCTACCATGTCTACTTTGAAGATGAAGAATGGCTATGCTCCCTTAAAGGAAAAATTAAAAAAGAGCGCTTTTTAGATAAAAACTTAGTTGTAGTAGGTGACTGGGTATATTTTGAAAAACTACCAAATTTTGAAGGGGTGATCGTAAAACCTTCTAAAAGAACAACATTTTTATCTAGAAGCGATAATTTAAACCAAAGACAGCAGCATATAATTGCGGCCAATGTTGACCAAATTTTAATCACAACTTCTGTTGTAGACCCTATTCTTCAGCCTTTCTTAATTGATCGTTATTTAATTTCAGCAAACAAAGGGAACTTATCCCCTGTTATACTTATTAACAAACTAGACCTTTTAGATGATGAAAACTACCCTGAGGAAGAGCGAGAAAAAGAAAGAGCTTTATTAGAACATGTACAAGCTACTTATCAAAATCTAGGCATCCCTATTTACTGCCTAAATAAAGGAGATCCAAACTATACTGACAGTATTAGTAAAATACTACATGGCAAGACGAGTGTTTTTTCAGGTAAGTCAGGTGTAGGTAAAACCTCTTTGATCAATATCATTGCTGATTTAAATATGAAGGTAAAAGACACTGTGAGGAGAACTAAAAAAGGGTCCCATACTACTACTACCACCTCCCTCATCCCTCTAAACGGCGGAGGATTTTGTATTGACACTCCTGGAATAAAAAGTTTTGGAATATGGGACCTTGAGGCGAACGAAATTAGTGAACACTTTACTGAAATCCAAGACGCTTCACATTTATGCAAATTCCAAAACTGTAGACACCTGACAGAACCTGAGTGCAATGTAAAAAAAGAAGTTGAAAACGGAAGTATTTCTCACATAAGATATGAATCTTATCAACAAATTATCAAAACTGCTGAGGAAAAACACCTAAGAAGATAGAGGCCGTATGACTACGATACAAAATATCCAAGCTTTAGAAATTCTTGATTCAAGAGGAAACCCTACAGTGTGGGCAGAGATTACTTTAAGCGATAAGCACACTGTATCGGCCTCAGTTCCTTCTGGAGCTTCTACAGGAGAACATGAAGCGCATGAATTACGAGATAATGACTCCAGAAGATATCTAGGAAAAGGTGTTCTAAAGGCCTGCGAAAATATTAACACTGAAATTAGAGACCTTCTGCTTGACCAAGACCCTTCTGACCAAGTGAAAATAGATAATAATCTGATTAATCTAGATGGCACAGAAAATAAAGCGCGTCTAGGTGCAAATGCTATTCTTGCAGCTTCTATAGCCTGTGCAAAGGCTGGGGCATACATAGCCAAAAAACCTCTGTATGCCTATCTAAAAAATCAAAATAAGTTTGATCTGCCCTGCCCAATGATGAACATTATTAATGGTGGCGCTCATGCGAATAACAGTTTAGATTTCCAAGAATTCATGATTCGCCCTATTAGCGCTCCAAATCTTAGGGAATCTATTCGCTTTGCTTGTGAAATCTTCCATCAGCTAAAAGCTCTTTTAAAAACAAAGGGGCACATAACAGCTGTAGGCGATGAGGGAGGCTTCGCTCCTGATTTAAGATCCAATGAAGAAGCTTTTGACATAATACTTGAGGCTATAGAAAAAGCAGGGCTAACCCCTGGAAAGGATATTTCACTCGCCCTTGACTGTGCTGCTTCAGAGTTCTATGACAAAGGCTTAAGAAAATATATTGAAAAGAAAAAGAAGATAAAAAAACAAGAGTTTGCATCCAGACCAAGCGAAGAACAAGTAAACTATTTAGCTTCATTGTGCAAACAGTATCCAGTAGATTCAATTGAAGATGCCCTGGATGAAAATGACTGGGAAGGCTGGAGAACTCTCACGCAGATCCTAGGAGAAAAAATTCAACTCGTTGGCGATGACTTATTTGTTACGAACCCTAAATTTCTTAAAAAAGGAATTGAGCAGAAAGTTGCCAATGCTATTTTGATTAAACCAAACCAGATTGGTTCTGTTACAGAAACGCTAAATACTATCAAGCTAGCTCAAGAGCACAACTATCAAACTGTAATCTCTCACAGATCAGGGGAAACTGAAGATAATTTCATTGCTGATTTAGCTGTTGCTACATGTGCTGGGCAAATAAAAACTGGCTCTTTATCACGATCAGACCGCTGTTCAAAGTATAACCGTTTAATTGTTATTGAAAACCAGCTACAAAAGCAGGCTACTTTTTCTCCTAAAAGCTTTATATCTGTTACCTAAAAAGCTTTGATGGCAGACTGTAATTCATCTGTAAAAAAGTCAATTTCCTCTTTGGTATTATAAATACCAATAGAGGCTCGACAGGATGAAGAAACCCCTAACTTTTTCATAAGTGGTTGGGTGCAATGATGACCACTCCTTATTGCTATACCTGAAAAGTCTAGCATTGTTGCAATATCTAGAGAGTGAGCTCCTTCAACCACAAAACTGACTACAGAAGCTCTCTTTTTAGGGTTCCCTAAAATACGAACTCTATCTATGGATAAAAGGGATTCCTGTAGATAAGCAGTCAACTTTTTGTCATGGATCGATAGAGCTTCAAAACCTACATCATTTTTAATAAAATCTAGAGCACTACCCATACCTATTACCTGGGCAATCATAGGTGTCCCTGCTTCGAATTTATGAGGTAGTGAAGCATAAGACGTCCCATTAAAGTCTACTTGATCAATCATATCTCCGCCACCATTGACGGGTTCTAGAGAATCTAAAAGAGACTTCCTACCATATAAAACGCCAACACCTGTTGGGCCATATAGTTTATGAGCAGAAAAAACAAGCACGTCTACACCTAGTTCT
>JAACFD010000110.1 GCA_009937555.1 Chlamydiales bacterium
TTAGGGGACTTATTTTCAATATAAGAGAGGTTTAATTGTAGGCCTAAGGGTTCTTTGCCATGGTAGGCAAGAAAGGCATTGTGAAAAGTCTTTATTTTAATATTCTGCTTTTCGGATTCGTAGACTCTTACTAAGTCTTTACTATCTATTGGCCTTGGGCTAGCACATGAACCTAGCGTGAGTATAAGAAAAAATTTAAAAAAAAAGAAGAGCCTAAACATAAGTTTCCTGGATGAAAGTAGTTTAGGCTCATTTTATACTAGAGGAATTATTCGAGTCAATTAAGCTCATGAATAAATATTCTTAGCTAGGAGAATCACTCTTTAATTCTGTTTGTGAGTCATTATCAATGATTTGCGATTCATCTGAGCTAGTAGGGGTAGTATTTTCTTTAGAGTCTTCACTGCTATCTGGCTCAGCAACTACTACTTCAGCATTAGAATCTTCATTGCTAGAGGAAGTAGGGACTTGCTCAACTTCGAGTTCTTTACTACTATTTGGAGCGGTGATTTCTTCTGGCTCTGCAGAAGTAAAAGTTGTTGCCAACTCCTCTTTAGCTACTAGCGTTTTTTTTACTTCTATAGCTTTTTGAGAAGCTAAAAAATCGTCTAGGCAAGAAGCGAGGTCTTTTTTATGGTAGGTTTTTTCAAGGCCTGTCATTTCTTTTTGTTCCTTGTCTGTTAAAGGTAGGGAACTAAAAACTCTTACGCGAGGTTCTGAAAATGATCTAGAAGATCCCATAAAGCCTTTTACAAAATATTTCACACCAATCCAGTAAGTTTTTTCATCTTCTCTTGAAGCTTCTTTACTCTCAGCTTGGGGTCTTGCTCTATCCTCTAATGATCCAGGGATAGGTAGAGATACTTTAAAAAGTACTTCGCCTGGAGCAACTAGTCCATTTGCTCTATCTACAATAGTAAAGCCTTTCTCTTCAATAACTGGTTCAGTTGACTTGCTTACAAAGCTGTTAAAAGGGGTGTTTATAAGGTCTGTTATCATGTTCTACTCTCCTTTTTTACAAAAATTGAAAATATGCCAAGAGATTATCCTCAAGCAGACTTTAAAGACAAGCTGTTATTTTTCTGAGAGTTATAAAAATATTAATATTAACTTAACAAAACCTTGTTTTTACTTTGCTACAATGCTTTACTTTGCTACAATGCTTTTAAGAGGAAAGTAATAGTTTAGGAGGAAAACATGTCAGCAGCAGTAGTTGGACCAAGCAGTGGCGATGGTATGAGGAGTAGTTTTGATCTTTTAATAGATGAGAGAGTAAGTAGGCTTGAAGATAGGATAGTAGAACAGGCTTTGACAGCATTTAACTTAACTGTAGATACAGATTTTAGTCGTGTTTCTTCACCATCTACACCCCTAAGAGTTTTTAGGCCTGTAGTAGATCATAAAGGGGAAATAGATACCAGGCGAAGATCGGGAGATACCTTTTACAGTGCTTTAACTCATTTGTTTAATAGCAGGTCTGTAAGCTTTTTAGATGAAAGTGAAATTCAAAAACTCGAAGCATTATTAAGTTACGGGACAGAAGGGTCTTGGCACTTTAATATGATGGGAGTAGATGATTCTAGCATAGACGCCCACTTTGAAAATTTACTTAATAGTCCTGGATGTTGCGGAGTTACTGTAGCAGCTTTATCAAGTTTGTTCCTGGGTAAAGAACCTGGTCAAAGTTTAGTAAAGGCAAATGGAGCAGGTAGAAAGGCTGCTTTAGCAGCAAGAAATGAAGCTTTGTATAAAAATAGAGAGCTTATGCTTTCACCAAAAGGGAAAGAGCTTTTTAGAGAGATACTTAAAAGATCAGCTATTACAGCAGAGCTTTCATCTTATCTCGGAGAAAAAGAGCTCCCATGTTCCATAACACGTCTTTTAGATATAGCTAATGGTGATGGAACTATAAGCCCATTTTTAAGTTCGCTAGAACCAACTCTAACAAAAGAAGAAGTAAACTTTGTAAAAGAGCAGTTGAGTAGCGTACGGAAAGTAAGTGCGGGAATTAGGAAAAAAGAAGGCCAGCTAGCTAAGAAACTGGGAGCTGAGTTTGATGAGCAAGAGCTTATTTCTAAAGAAGGGTATCTATATGGAGCGGGGCTCTCAAGTCTTAAGAAAGCTTTAGAGAGAGCATCTTTAGCCGATGAACCTTCAATAGGTGTGATACAGCTAGATGATACTCATATATACATTCTTGAAGTAGTTCCTACACCTGAGGGAACTGAAATTTATATGCACGGTAGCTGGTTTGGACACTATAACTATAGTCAGTCAATCTTAGCTGGTGATGGCAAATGTAAAATTGATATAAGTGAGCATGTTGATACGCTTGCAACCTTAATGGATGCTGAAATCTCTCTAGAAGATAGAGCGGCAGAGTTAAATACTAAGTTTTTACCTGAACCAGTCTTTCCATCCCGTATGGAAAGGGGGTTAGATTTTTCTTCTGAGGATGTCAAAGCAATGGAAGGTGGTGTTGTAAGCTTTTCATTTTCAAGCTATGACCCTTATGAGATTAATGAAAATTATAGACATCTGAGTGAAAGTCGAGCAAGCTCTCCTTTTACTATGATTGAAGAGTTTACCCCTAAACAGCAAGCTATAATAAGGTCACTGCTTAGACCTACTTTAAGAATGAATAGTACATCACCTTCAAGCAGATGGTCAAATAGCTCTACAGGGACTAGTAGTACTGATTCATCACTAAGTGGGAGTCCTGTTGGAGATATGGAAAGAGAGGCTATTAGTCATGTAGCAATTAAGTTAGTTGTAGAAGGTGAAGAGGACTTGGCCTAGTGGTGAAAATAGAAATTCTCTTTAAGCTCTATTTTATTGCTTAGTTTATTTCTTAGCTGAAGAGAAATTTCAGAGAGCCTTTTATTAGGATCTTTTGGACCTGTATATACAACTCTAAAGACAGATCTTTTACGTTCTAATGGAGCAAGCATTACTTCTTCTGTATTGCTTGCTTTTTCTATAGAGAAGTTTTTTGCAGAGCTCTCCAGTATGAGAGTCTGCTCTTTTTGGGAGAGGTTTGCTGTAAAGAGAGAGAACTCTTGGTAACCTTGTTTATCAGACGATTTAGTATTAAGCGATTGAATATGAGTATATAACTCTGGTCGTAAAATAAAAGCACTACAGTATGCAGTAAGCAAGATCAGAAAAGCAAAAAAGCTTATCTGTTTAAATCTTTGGTTTAAGTCTATTTTTTCTAAAAAGGATAACTTTTGACTCTCAAAAGAAAAGCTTAATAAACTCTCCTCGCTTTTCTTTCTATAGACCTGGGAGCATGCGTCGACACAGGCGCCGCATAAAGTGCAGTCAATGTGAAAGGGTGTTTGTTTTATATCTATATTGACATAGCATGCTTTTTCACATGCATAGCATACCCCGCAAGGCTTATCCTTTCTGTTTTTATCATAACTAATATGTAGAGATTTTTCATCTTGAAGTGACTTTTGAAAAATTGCAATAGGGCAGGCATTTTGACAGAAGCGATGTTTAAAAACGTGAACCAGTAACACAAAGAATATGAAAGGAGCAATGGTGATGTAAGCTTGGAATATAGGGGCTAAACCTAAGAAGTAGCGGTTTATGTTCCAGCTAGTTAAAGAAGCAAAAATAACGGTTAGTGTTAAATCTAAACCCTTTTGGTATTTAGGTGATTTTCTGTAAAAAGGAAAGCGCTTACGTAATTTTTTGTGAACATTTTCTAAAAACTCAAAGTAGATATTTTGAGGACATATCCAACCACAGAAAAACTTTCCGTAGATTGCTGAATAAACAAATAGAGAGACTAAGACAAGCAAAATAGCTAGAAAAAAAAGATAGAAAAGTTCTTTAGGTAAAGGGACTGCTAGAAAGTGAATAAGCCACTCATTAAAATCTAACTTGAGTAGCCCTTTATCGAGACCGAGAAAAGGTAGTGGCGTTGGGAGCAAAAAGAAAGTAAATAAAACTAGAAATTGACTTAGATAGCGCCTTTTTTGCCAAAAGAGCCAGGCTCTTTTTTTTGTGTTCATAAAGAGAAAGCCTCACTTTAGTTTTTTAAAAATATAGCTATTCTGTTTAGGGCATTCATCAATGAGATACTTGCTGTAAGATCTACAAACTCTCTTTCAGTAAAGGTCTCTAGCATTTTTTCTCTAAAGCCTTCTTGATTTTTTGGATTTGAACATAGTATTTCACAATATTCTAGGGCGAGTAGTTCTTGCTTCGTGTAGAGATGCTGCATGACCTGCCAAACAGCTAGGTAGTCAATTTTTTCCTGAGGGATGCTTTCTTCTTTAGCTTCTTTTATATGAACTTGGCAGCAAAATCCACATGCATTAATCTGGGAGGTTCTTAGCTCGGCCAAGATTTGTAAGCTTCTGGATAAAGGAGAGTCTTTTAAAGAGTTTTTGCTTTGGTAGAGTAATGAAAAAGTGTTAGGTGATATTTTAGCATATTCCAAAGCTACAAATCCTCTGTTGATATGATTAAAAAAGTTCATACTAAAATAGAGAGCATTTTTTTGTGTAGCTAAAGCTTTTTTAGAAGAGTAAAAGCTTCAAAATAATGTGGTTTTTCTTGTAATATCACTAATATTAAATAGTTTAAAGTAGCTTTTTTTACAGATAAAGGAATCAATAGAAAGTGAGTTTTTCGATAACAAAGCAAAAAGACGGTAGTTTTAAAAATCCTTATGCCAAACGTTCCCAGGGAAAAGTACTTTCATTTCTACGTAAACGCTTTTGCTCTGAAAAATGGGGAGAAGGTGACCCTGCTGAAATTCCTTTTCAAATGCTTGATGTTAACAGAGTAAAGCAGCCAGATCAAAATAAGCTACAGGCAACTTGGTTAGGTCATTCATCTGTACTAGTACAATACCAGGGGGTCTCTATATTAACTGATCCTGTGTTTTCAGATTATGCTTCACCTATAAAGTACTTAGGGCCCAAGCGCTATACAAAGCTTCCCTTTAGAGAAGGTGATTTGCCTAAGATAGACTATATCTTGATTTCACATAATCACTATGATCATTTAGATAAAAAAACTGTCAAGCACTTCTCTAATCAAGTATCTTGGATTGTTCCTTTAGGCTTAAAGAGATGGTTTACTAGACAAGGTATCAGTAAGGTAGTGGAGCTTGACTGGTGGCAAGAGCATAAAGAAAAGAAAGTAAAGGTTACCAGTACCCCTACTCAGCACTGGAGTAAGAGAAACCCTTGGGATGCTTATAGCTCTTTGTGGTGTTCATGGAGCATTGAGATAATGGATAAAAAGTTCTTTTTTGGAGGTGATACAGCTTATAATCCATTTCAATTTAAGGAAATAGGAGAGCGTTTAGGTCCTTTTGATATGGCAGCCTTACCTATAGGTGCCTATGAACCTAGAGATTTTATGAGAAACTCACATGTAAATCCTGCCGAAGCAATGAGTATTCATCATGAAGTTAAGTCTAAATTAAGTTTTGGGATACACTGGGGCACCTTTTTACTTTCTCAAGAACCTTTATTAGCTCCAAAACTTGAGCTTGAACTACTATCTGCCCAGCAAAAACTAGTTAAGCCTTTTGTCACTATTGCAATAGGGCAGACTCTAGGCACTTCTGATTACTCAGGAGAGTTTCAAGGAGCTTCTGATGTCTAGCCTCTTAACTGTTAAAAGCTCACACCCACCATACAGGGGCTTTGTAGAAGCTCCAATTAGCGACTTAAAACTAAAGCTTAACTCTTTATTTTCTCATGAAAGAGCAGGAGCCGTAGGAAAAGCTAAAACAGCTAATCAGCATCCGGCTATTTTCTTAACTTCAAATGAGACAAGACTGTATGAAGTATCAAGGAGTCTTCTTGATTTTCCTTCTTATGGTAATACCGTCTTGGGTGTTTCTGGCTTGCAGCTTTTACTTTTCTTTGTTCATAGACCTGAAGCTAAGTATATCATTAATTTTGATCCAGATGAGCGTCAAAAAGTGTTTTGGGATAAAATAGAAGAGCTATTTGCTATTTCAGAAACTCCAGAAGAGTTCAGAGTACACCTCAGAACACACATTGAAAAGAGCTATAGTTCATCAGCAGCTAATGTAAAAGATGCTAGAGAGTTTTTATCTCTTGAAGAAAATCCTTTATTTGAACCTAGTGCTTTTTTTAGGGTGAAAGATACCTTTAAAAAAGGCTTTGTTATTAAAATATCTTTGGACTTAAGCGACTTCCCAGATCTAGAACTGTTTGCAAAAGAATGTGCTTCACTAGGGCTTAGCTTTGACACTCTTTACATATCTAATATACAAGATCCTCACTGGCTTGGCTCAGATATAACAACTAAAGCTGTAAACATACTATTAAACAGTAATTTTTTAGCTTCTCAAGCGCCTGCTGAGTTACTTTTGCTTAATTCAGCACCAGGAGAAGCATATGATGGTTGTGCAGGGATAATGCCATTATTTGTCAGTAGTTTTGGAGGAGGGAGTGAGCTGCCCTATTATACCTGTACTAATGCTAGACATTTGCAGGCTCTAGTTAGTCGCTTCATTATGGATAGTCAAAACCTGCTAGCAGACACCACAATTGAAGCTCCACCAGGAACTGTCAGGACATGGAGGTTAAGACAGGTTAACGAGTCCCTTTTGCGCAGTAAGGTTGAAAAATTAACAGGCTATAAGGCACACCTTATGATTAGTGTGCGCGCGAAAAAGGCTTTAGAGTCTAGATTAGAAGCGTTAGATGTTATAATTTCTC
>JAACFD010000111.1 GCA_009937555.1 Chlamydiales bacterium
GTGAGCCTACAAGAACAGGCTCTGTTTGAAAAAGAAGCTCAGGGCCCGGCTTATCATTTAACATCTTTGAAAAAAGAGGATCATTATCTTCATCTACTTCTAAAAATATAGGCTTTTCTGCATGTGCCTCTGTCTTATAATCGCCATCAAAAAGAGGACCGTGGGCCCTATTAAAAGTTAATGCTCTTCCGTTACCACTGTGGCAACTAGAGCAACCATAATCTTCTAGTGAGTGAAGCTCAAAAGGACTTGTTTCATTTCCTAGAAGAGGGTGCATGGATAAAACTTTGGAAGCTTCAACTTTCTTTCCATTGATTGTAATGAATTTTAACTCATTTAGCTGGTTAGCTTTTTCAAGTCTATTGGCAACTTCTGCTTCCTTCCCTTCTTGAAGCAGCTTTTGGTTAGCTTTTTCATCTCTAAGAGAAAGAATCTCTTTATCTAATTTGTCCCATATGTACGTTTCATTCTCCACCAAAACCGGCTTACCATTTTGATCAATACGAACCTGGCCATTAATATCTCTAGCTACTTTTTGAGGAGAAAAATGTGGGAAATCTAGAGCAACATGACAACTTTGGCAACGGTCAATTCTTTCTGGCCCATTATCTTGTGTAGAAATAACAATCTGTTTAATTCCTTTTTTGAAAAAGGGCATAGGAGTCCCATCTTTAGAACTTTTAAACGCCTCTAGTTCTAAATATCGATTCTGATACTCTTTATATTCTGGAAAGAGCTCCTTGTAAGTAAATATACCAAACAAGACAGCTGCTGCTAATCCTAAGATAATTAACGCTTTTTGGTAAGCCTCTCCCAGCATACTTTTCTCCTTAATCAATGCCTTGCAAAGTTATCTGTTAGTGGCCAAATCCATGACCAGTTTGCTCCTCTAAAATATGTCCCTACAATAACTAAAAGCCCTTGAGTTACCATAAAAACAGTGTACAAGAAAATAGCTAGGTATCTACTAGGGTGAAACCAATACCCAACCCCTCTTGGGTTTCTGTCTATGTAAGGTATAGCCATTAGTCCGACTACAATTAATGCTGGTATACCTACCCCTCCCCAAAAGGCATCAAAAGATACAAGCTCTTGAAGGCCTAAAAAGTACCAAGGCGCCTTTGATGGGTTTGGAGGTTTAGATGGGTTTGCAGCTTCTTCTAAAGGAGCGTCTATAAATGAAATCCCCATTATTAAAATTAGAGAGAACATGAAAGCAACTAGCTCTGCTCTTAATAAATGAGGCCACGAGAATAAAAAGTTATGTGGGCCTTGGTCTACATTAGGTGTTCGGCCTCGAACAAGCTCCATTAAACCATAGGTTTTTTTAACTCCTGGAGCAAAAACTTCTCTGCTATCTGAACGCTGAACCACTCTTAAGGAGTCAGGGCGATAAGAGTCTAAAGGCCTAGAGAGCCCACCATCTTTACGTATTCTCCAAAAGTGAAGACCAATTAAAGTCCCTGTTACTAAAGGAAGTAGTGCTACATGTAAGACATAAAATCGTATAAGAGCATCTTGGCCAACTGTAGTTGAAGCTAACAACATCACTCTGTTTATATTGTGCTCCATACCAGGAATACTTGGGGCGTAACCTGCAATATTAGCTCCAACAGTAATCGCCCAAAAAGCAAGTTGATCCCAGGGTAATAGGTATCCGGTAAATGAAAGGAGCAAGGTTAAGACCATTAATATAACACCAATGACCCAGTTAAAACGCCTTTCTCCTTTATAGCTTGCCGTATAAAATACCCGCGACATATGTAGAAATACAAAAAGCACCATCATATGAGCTGACCATCGGTGCATATTTCTAAACATCTGAGCAAAAGGTGTTGTATCCTGCCAGTCCTTCATAATGGTATAGGCTCGATCTTCAGCAGGGATATAGTAAAACATTAAAATAACACCGGTAAATGTAAGGATCAAAAACAAACTAGTTGTAATTGCACCTAGCCCAAGAGTATAGAAGGGGTCTACTGAATTTTTATGACACTTTACAGGATGGAAATGAAGGAAGAAATTTTTAAATATAATTTCAGATCTATCTACATCATTATTAGGGTAATTATGCCTAAAAATTGACCGAAGAATAGTTACCGGTAACTTTTCAAGGTACTCAAACCAGGTTTCTTTTTTTCTTCCTTTAAAAACTGCCATGTTTTCCTCTATTTATTTTTTAAGCCTCTCCGACAAACCAAGCTGCTTCAGGATCTTTAATATTTGAAGCAGAATCTACTAGCAAATCTCCCGAAGCTCCTAAAAAAACTTTAAAAAACTTAAGAGCTTCTGGTGCTGGACCTCCTGTCACATCCCCTGAGTGGTTGTAAGTAGAGCCATGACAAGGACATGAGTAACCTGTTTCTACTGCATTAACTGTGCATCCAAGGTGTGTACAAACAGCTGTTTGCACTCTCACTTTTCCCTCTTTAACGATAATAAATACTTTTTGCTTAGGGTCAAAAACTTTCCCATCAGATTTGAATACATCCTCTGGACGGCCGATAGAAAATATAGAGGGAGGGACTTTCATCGCATTAGGATATAAAAACCCCATGACTGAAACGCCAAGCATTTGACTACATCCAGCAAAAGCTCCCAGACCTAAAAGAGCTAAAAAAGTCTTCCTTGTTATTAGCTTATCTTTATCTTTTAGCGAAGTATCGTGTTTAAGTGAATTTCGGTACCTAGGCATATCCTACTCTTTGGTTTCTTTTTCATCTCTGAAGACTTGGAATTTAGTTTCTTCAATATTTTCAAACAAGCCTTGTTTTAAGCTTTTGATAAACAAAAAAATGCTAATTAGCGAAGCTAAAACAGTAAAAATAATAATATAAAACACTAGCCTACCCACCTAAATGAGTAATTCATCATATCCATAGTTACAGCTTGTGTTGGGCATTTCTCAGCACATAGGCCACAGCGAATACATAAGTCTTCGTCTTTTAGCATTGCAGAACCTACTGAATTTAAGTCTACTTTCTGAAAGTCATCTGTTTCTATACCGTAAAAATTTTCAACAGCCTTTTGAACTTCTCCACCCTGAGCCTCTAGATTAAGTTTGCCCAGGGGTATCTGTTTCAAGCAACTTGTAGGACAAACATCTACACAGCCATTACATTTAACACATAAGTTTCCATCAAAGGAAGGGCTTACATGACACTGAAGACATCGTGAGGCCTGCTCATGAGCTTCTTCATAGGTGTAGTTGTTTTCCACAACATCCCAGTTATTTTTTCTTGACTCAGCAGGTTGCATTCCAGGTAAGGACCACTCTGTTCTAAGGTAAGTTTTATCTCTGGAAGGAGTAATAGGGGTAAACTCTCCTGAAAACTCTTTTATAGGAGCTGTGTCACGCAGGTCTTTATCAATACTTAAAGCTGCATTTTGTCCATGACGTATAGCTGTTATAAAAAGCGCTGGACCATAAGCGGCATCTCCACCTGCATATATCCCCTTAACAGAAGTTCTACCTGTATTTGCCTCTGTTTTTATAATCCCTCTATCAACCTCTAGAGAATCTTTTTCATCCCATCCGTCGAAGATATCATTATCCATAGATTGGCCTATTGCTAGAGCAACAGTATCACACGGGACGGTAAACTCAGTACCAGGTATAAAAGCCGGGGAAAATTTCCCTTCATGATCAAAGAGTCTATGGACTCTTTGAAATTGAACCCCTTCAATATTTCCTGAAGGATCTCTAATGATTGCTTTAGGGCCGACGCGGTTAATAATCTCAACACCCTCTTCTTCTCCATCTTCTATTTCAAACTCATCTGCTGTTTGTTCATCTCTAGATTCAAGGCAAACCATAGTAACCTTTTCAGCCCCATTTCTAACAGAGGATCGAGCGACATCAAAAGCTACATTTCCTCCTCCTATGACGACCATCTTCTTACCAATTTTCCATTCTTTACCTTCCCCTACGATAGCCTTTAAATACTCTACTCCTCTGATGATATCTTTTGCATCAAAACCAGGAAGAGGAAGCTCTCTAGACCTCCAAAGCCCATTTCCAAAGAAAACAGCATCATACTTTTTGTGAAGTTCTCCCACTGTTATATCTTTACCTATTTTGGTATTATAGAAAACATTAGCCCCTAAGTGCTCTATTGCTTGGCACTCAGCTATAGCTAGAGCATTTTTTAGGCGGTAATTAGGGACTCCATAGGTCAGCATGCCGCCGGGTAGGGCCATCTGTTCATAAACGTCAACAGAATAACCCAAGCGAAGAAGGTCATGAGCACATGTTAAAGAAGCTACGCCAGCTCCTATACATGCAACCTTTAAGCCGTTTGGCTTTGGATTAATACTACCCCTGGCATAACTATACTGAAGAGACTGAATATGGGCCTCTTTATCAACTCCAAACCAGTCGTCTAAAAATCTTTTCTGCGCACGTATGGTTAGTGTTTTATCTACTCTATCACGCCTACAAGCGCTTTCACATGGGGCCCCACAAATCATTCCACATATAGAGGCAAAAGGGTTTGGCCCTCTTGCAATTTTATACCCCTCTAATAAATCTCCCCTGTGTAAGGCAAGCATATAGGCCCTGGGATCAGTATTAACGGGACAACCGTTCCTACAGTCAATTTGCCTGAGGTAGTAAAACAAGTCAGGTATTTCTACATCATAAGTGTCGTAATATAGTTCTTTTAAATTGTACTCCACAATAAAACCCTCAGCTCAAAGGCTTGCTTTTATTCTTAAGTGCACAAGGCTTTCTTTGTAATTAAGTACTTTTAACGAAATAAGTATAAGGATTCAAGAAAATTAAAATTATTACTTACTTGAGAAATTAGTGAAGGATACTAAAATCGGTATAGCTATTCTGAGGGTCTGAGTATTTTTTTTGGATATTACTGATTGAAGAAGGGCCATCATCATTTTCTAAGCGGCAGATAAGCTCTTCAAGAACCATGCGAGGGGCTTCCGCAATCAACTCAACCTTACCGTCTTGCAGGTTACGAACAGAACCCTGAATATTTAAGTCCGAGGCATGCATTTTTGCTGTTACGCGAAAGCTAACGCCCTGTACTGTACCAGAAAATATAGCCTGCAAACGTATTTTTTCTTTCATAACTAGAAGCTCTTATTAATTAGTTCTTCAGCCTCATCTAGATCACTGACACGACTAATTAGCTTTCTTAACTCTTTAAAGTTAGGATCATCTTTTAGGTACCAGCAGCCAACTCTTCTAAGGTCTGTTATGGCTCTTCTGTCTTTTTGATAGCGTTTTATCAGCGCTAAGTGATTAAGTAAAGTATTTTTGCTTTGTTCTTGCTCTGGTTTTTGGCTAGCTGTAGCAAGCTGGTGCAAGCTTTGAGCAAAACTAGGGTATCCCATTGTTCCTCGTGCAACCACAATTCCATCACAACCACTATGAGTAAACAAACGAACTGCATCATCAGGAGTAAATACATCTCCATTCCCAAAAACAAAAATATCTTTTGCTACCGCTTTGCACTCTTTAATATAGTCCCAGTTAGCATTTCCTTTATAAGCCTGCTGTCGAGTTCTACCATGAACTGTAATTATTTTAGCTCCAGCTTCTTCAGCTATCTTTGTTATTAGAGGAGCATTTATATTACCATCATCCCACCCTGCTCTAATTTTTACGGTAACAGGAATATTAACCGCACTCACCATAGCGTGTAGAACTTCACCTATAAGTTCAGGTTGTTTTAACATGCCAGAACCGCTTCCGTCTTTCGTTACCTTATCTACTGGACACCCACAGTTTAAGTCTAAAACATCAAAACCCAAGTCCTCTATCATACGTGCAGATTCTTTAGCATATAAAGGGTTAGAACCACAAAGTTGAGCGCCTATAGGGTGAAGGTCTTCAGTATAGTCTAGCAACCTAAATGTCTTAATGTCATGCCTAACTAGGGCATCCATTTTTACCATTTCACAAAAGAATAAGCCTGGTCTTACTTGCTGATTGTTAGCCATTAAACGATAGGGCAAATCAGAGCAGCCAGCTAAAGGGGCATAAAATATATTGTTAGAGAGTTCTAAGTCTCCTAGAAAAAAGGGAGAAGTATACATACTATCGAAGCATCTCCTTTAACAAGTAAAGCAGAATCAAACCAACTAGAGGGCTAATATCAATCATTCCAATAGGGGGCATAATTTTTCTAAAAAAACCAAGGTAAGGTTCGGTGCAGGTGTAAAGGAAATGATATATTCGCGTTCTTTGAAACTCCTGAAACCAGGACCCAATAATCCGACCAAAAATCAAAAGTTCATAGATCTGAATGAAAGCATACAAAAACTCATCGAGAGGACCCATTGCTCAACCCTTTTAAACATAATAGTTTTAAATGTAAGTTAGCTTCAATGAAATCACAAATTACAAATTTTTTAAAGCTTTGATTTTCTTTGCTATAGAAATTAAGTTATGAAAAAAGTAAAATCTACACCTTAAATAACAGGAAATTAAAAAGATAATCATAAAACCAGATAGGTCTTGTGCTTTTTTCCCGACTATTACCCCTAAGGTTAGGCCTTGAGTACTCTAACAGCTTAAAAAGAGTTAAAGTGGCTCTTTTAAGAAGAACTTTTAATTCATATGAAATTTTATCTTTAAAATCACTGCCACTTGAAAATCTCGATCATGTAAAGCAAATTTACAATCAATTTAAACATCATAATACTTTCCTAAAATGTTTAGCGCTCCCTTCAGATTCATACTATTCTCTTAGT
>JAACFD010000112.1 GCA_009937555.1 Chlamydiales bacterium
AATCCTAACTTCGACTCTTCTAAAAAAGGCTTACCTGGAAGCTTTCTACTATTTTTATTGTTAGCTGTGCTGGCAGTTTTCACGGTTCAAAATTTCCTAAGCACAAAGTCTGGTAAAGTAGATAATGCCTATCAGTTAGAGCATCTTGTAAATTTAGACCTAATTATCCCCGATAAGAGTCGTAAAACAGCTCTTAGCGATAACTTAGTAAACTTTAGTGGTCAGTTTAGAAGCGAGCTTACAGAAGAAGGGATTAAGCGCTATAAGTACCTTGAGCTTTTAAATCAGTTTCATGAGCTGCAAAGAGATAAAAAAGAGCTTGTAGAAGACCTTAATGACAAAAGAGAAGAAATTTATACCGCTACTGAAAGCTTTCTACTTGCCTCTGGAATTAGTATACCAGAAGGTGGCTACATCGTTTTTGATCGCTTTTTAGATTATCCAGGGCAAACAAACCATGTGATTCTAGATCGCTTACCTAAAAAAGTAGGGCCAAACCTACAAGAGCTAAGTAACGAGTTTTCTAAGCTAGAGTCAGTTAAGGATAATGAAACAGCACTAAAGCAGTTCGGTTCTCAATTAGAAAAGATGGTTCGCAGTTTTCAATCTCCTTTAATTGGTATTGGAGCAAAAGAACTAAAGGCTGAGCTTAAGTCTATCTCTAGTCAGATTAATCTAGCTAACCTGCCTTTTAAGAAAGCCGATGAAAAAAAACTCCTGTTTAAAGAAGTTTTAGCTGGCCTTAGCAAAATGGTTCAATCGCTTAACGAAGTAGAAGATACTACACGCCTAAATCAGTTACGCTCTGTCAGAGCTTACAAGAAATTTATAGGAGACTATCAAGTTTTATTAGAAGCCCTGCAAGAAAATAAGCAGCAGCTAGCCAAAATATACCCTAGTGTCACTCAAATAACTTGGTTTGTTAACGATCAAGAGCTTTCCACAAAAGCTCTTGAAAAAATGAACTCAGAGAGCTACCAGAGATGGTTTAATAAGGCATCTTCTGAGTGGCATGGTTTTCATGTTAATAAAGCGACTGTTTTCAAATCACCTGATCAACCTAGAAATCAGATTCTAGAAAAGTTCTTTAGAAGTGAAGAGCCAGCTCCTAAGTACTTTCACTATCTATTCACAGTTGTACTTCCGATATTTCTAGTAATCTTTCTTCTCTATTTTGTCTTTGCAAGGCAAATGAAGGGAGTAGGTTCCTCAGCAATGAACTTTGGGAAATCCCCAGCACGGTTAATGAGTGCTGATAAAAGCTAGAGAAGAACTTGAAGAAATTGTTGAGTTTTTAAAAAGCCCTATTAAATTTACTAGGCTTGGTGGGCGCATCCCTAAAGGGGTTTTATGTGTAGGACCTCCAGGAACAGGTAAAACATTAGTAGCAAGAGCTGTTGCTGGTGAAGCAAATAGACCTTTCTTTTCTATTGCGGGCTCAGACTTTGTAGAAATGTTTGTTGGTGTGGGTGCTAGCCGTATTAGAGATATGTTTGACCAGGCTAAGAAGAGCGCGCCTTGTATTATTTTCATCGATGAAATTGATGCTGTGGGAAGACATAGAGGAGCAGGAATTGGCGGAGGACATGATGAAAGAGAGCAAACTCTTAATCAGCTCTTAGTTGAGATGGATGGTTTTGATTCTAATGAAGGAGTCATCCTTATGGCTGCTACTAACCGTCCAGATGTATTAGATAAAGCTCTTCTAAGACCAGGTAGATTTGACCGAAGAGTGCTAATTGACCTTCCTGACTTGAAAGGTAGACATGACATTTTAAAAGTGCATGCTAGAAAGATTAAGTTAGCTCAAGATGTAAACTTACTAGATCTTGCAAGAGGAACCCCTGGGTGCTCGGGAGCAGAATTAGAGAATATTCTTAATGAGTCTGCTCTAATTGCAGCTCGTAAGGGTAGAAGTATGGTTACTCAGCAAGAAGCAATGGCTGCTGTGGATAAAGTCAAGTATGGTAAAGAAAGACGCAGCCTAGAGCTTGATGAGAAAGAAAAAAGAACCACTGCAATCCATGAAGCGGGTCACGCTGTTGTAGCTTGTATTGTTGAAAACTGGGAGCCTGTAGATAAGGTAACTATAGTACCTAGAACCTACTCCCTTGGAGCTACTCACTTTTTGCCTAAGAAAAACCGTCTTAGCTACTGGAAGAAAGAGCTTAAAGATCAGCTTGCTGTACTCATGGGGGGTAGAGTAGCAGAACTTAAGTTCGTTGGTGATTTATCTAGTGGAGCTCAACAAGACATCGAGCAAGCATCAGAGCTTGCAAGAAATATGGTATGTCGTTGGGGGATGAGTAAAGAGCTTGGCTCAATTGCTTATGAAGAAAAGCAAGAAGCTACTTATAGCATGCAGGGTTCAAGGTCAAAGAATTACTCTGAGTCAACAGCCCAAAGTATAGACCGAGAGGTTAAAGAAATTATCAATGCCTCAAATCAGAGAGCAACTGATATTCTTGAGACACACTCTAAAGAAGTCCTTTTAATGACAGATATGTTAATGGAGTTTGAGACTCTTGATAAGACTGACTTAAAACATATAATGGAAGGTACTTGGAATGTTGATGAAAAAAGAGAGCGTTTACGTCAGCAGCTTGAAATGTATAAAGCAGATCATGACGAACCTCCTCCTATTCCAGAAGAAGTATTAAGTTAAGTCACAGCTGCTTACTATTAGCAGCTTTTAAAATATTCTCTTATCTTTACACTCTTTTAATATTGTTCACTTATAGTTTGTGCCAAAAAAAATAAGTAGTAATCACTTTCTGGGGCAAATTATGACCGTATCGCAAGTGCATAGCAATGCTTTATCTGAAGCGTATAAGACTCAATTTTTAAAGCGCAAAGAAGATCAACTTGCAAAAACTATTCAAGAAATTATTAAAACTTGTCTTGATGCAGATAACTTTGTGGTCAAATCATACTCTCAGCTTTTAAAAGAGCGCTTTGCTATTTTATGCTTTGCAGGTGGAATATGCTACATTTTGGGGCGGAACAAGGAAAAAATACGAGATGCCTTAGGTCTAAAAAATCCCCCAAAAAGAGTTGAACCAGAGAACAAAATAAAACTAGATGATATTGTTGGTAATGAAGAAGCAAAAGCGGCTGTAAAAGCTATTATTGAGACTGTTAAAAAACCCTGAAGAAATTAAAAAGTTTGGGCTTTCTGTTCCCAAAGGAATTTTATTTTCAGGTCCCCCAGGGACAGGTAAAACATTTTTAGCACATGCTATGGCATCAGAAGCAGAATTGCCTTTTTTTAATGCAGTAGCATCAGAGTTTGATGAAGAACTTGTCGGAGTAGGAGCAAAAAGAATACGAGAGCTTTTTGCTAAAGCTACAAAGGCAGCTAGTCTAAGTGTGTTTGGATATGCCGTTGTCTTTATTGATGAATTTGATCTGTTCTCAGATAGGTCTACTAGAGCTGGGCAGAGTTACAAGCAAACAACTAATCAGTTATTAACATCATTAGAAAGTAACCCAAAGGTGATTGTAGTGGCGGCTACAAATCACAAAGATAGTATAGATTCAGCTCTAATTAGGTCAGGAAGATTTGATAGAATAGTAGAGTTTCAAATGCCAGAAAGAGAAGGTCGCTTAGCGATCCTTAAGCAGTATAGCTCTAAATTGCTCCTTTCTGAAGATGTTGATTTAAATAAAGTTGCGGATAAGACAGCGGGGCTATCCCCAGCTTCTCTTAAGAATATTGTTAATCAAGCTGCTCTATTAGCATTCGCAAGAAAGCATGAAAATGTATCTCAAGATCTTTTTGAAGAAGTCTCTGATATTGAGTTAAGAAAGGTACAATAAGCAAAAGTTAAATAAACAGAAGGTTGGGAAGTTCTACTCTAGAGAGGTTATTTGTAGCCATAAGAGAAAAAGGTAGTAGAGCTACGTTGTAAAATAAATAAGGCATTTAAAAAAATAGCACAAATTTAAGGTAAAAACATGTCAGCAATTAGAATTAGCCCTTACTTCGTAAACTTTAAAGAAGCGGGAGGGCTTGAGTATCAGGTTCAGCTAAGCAAGGAAGCTGAGAAAAAGAGAGAGGCTCTTTTTAAAGAACTTATAGATGTAGCCTTTGATCCTACTAACTTTGAAGTCAAGGCATATAGCCCTTTTTCTGTTACAGCTCAACCCTACTCTAAGCAAGAAGTTATATTTGCTGTGGTGAAATTTATCGCTGTATCTGCAATAGCCTATTATTTAAGCTCAAGGCTACAGAAGACTATTATGGGTAATACAGATATAGATCTAACTACTAGAGCGCCTAAAAGAACTCTAAAAGATATTATTGGTAATAAAGAGGCGAAAGCTGAAGTTAGTAAATTGCTTGAGATTTTAAAGGCTAAAAATAATGGAGAGAAAACTCCTTCTGAGCAGAGAGCTTTTTTATTTTACGGAGTGCCTGGAACGGGTAAAACAGTGCTAGCAGAAGCTATGGCAGGAGAGTTGGAAATACCTTTTATTTCCACAGCTGCTAGTGAATTTGATAATACATTTATAGGGAAAGGATCAAGTAATATCAGATCAGCTTTTGCAGCAGCAAGTAAAGCAGCAAAAAAGAATAAGAATAAAAAAGCAATTTTATTTATAGATGAAATTGACGCCTTGGTTAACAGAGAGGGGCTTCGTTCAGGTCATGACGCTGGAAAACCAACATTACTTCAGCTTTTTAAATCGATAGATGACAATCCAAATGTGATTATAGTTGCAGCTACCAACTATGATACAAACTTAGACTCAGCTTTAAGCAGAAGACTTGAGGTGCAGGTTCATTTTTCACTTCCTAATCAAGATGAGAGACGTGAGCTAATAGAATATTATCTTAAAAAGGGCAATGCATACTGTGAGCAACAGGACTTGGATTACATTGCAAAGAATACTCAAGGACTATCTGGAGCTATACTGGAAAATATTATTAATAGCGCATCTAGGGAAGCCTGGATAAATAGACCGCAAAATACTGATGCTGAAACTAAACTTTATATTAGTAGAGAATTACTAATGAAAGCTACCCAGGGGGAGATAGATAAAGTGATGAGGCGAGCAGAGGCAAGCCAAGGTAGACGCTAATAAAATAGCAGTATTTAATTAGCTTAGACATAGAAAAGGCCCCCATTTTTCAATGGAGGCCTTTTTATTAGGGTTAACTTTTAACCGTTTCTTCTGCAGCAGCTTTTTTACTAAGCTTTAGCTGGCCTCTTTCGTTGATGTCTAAGACCTTTACAGTGACCGTGTCTCCAACTTTAAATAAGTCAAAGATATTCTCAATGCGCTCATTAGCAATCTCAGAAATATGACATAAGCCTTCTTTTCCTGGTAGAACTTCTACAAATAAGCCGAATGCTGTGATAGCAGCCACTTTACCTGTATAGATAGTACCAATTTTTACTTCAGCTACTAAGCCTTCAATAATATTTTTGGCTTTATCCATTGCATCAGGAGTATTAGCAAGTACATTAATTTTTCCATCATCATTAATGTCTATCTCAACACCAGTTTGCTCAAT
Organism: Chlamydiales bacterium; assembly: GCA_009937555.1. GTDB lineage: Bacteria > Chlamydiota > Chlamydiia > Chlamydiales > JAACFD01 > JAACFD01. The sequence continues at coordinate 5,522 of JAACFD010000112.1, forward strand.
AATTGAACGGATAGTTTTACCACCAGGTCCAATAACAGTTGCTATTTTGCTAGTGTGAATTTGGATAGTTTCAATTCTTGGCGCATGATCAGGAAGAGAAGCCTTTGGCTTTGGACATGCCTCTAACATTCTATCTAGAATATGCACACGTCCTTGCTTAGCTTGCTGTAGGGCATCTTTCATGATATCAACAGTGATACCTTCAATTTTGATGTCCATCTGGAAAGCTGTGATTCCTGAAGCATCTCCAGTAACTTTAAAATCCATGTCACCTAGAGCATCTTCCATTCCTAGGATGTCAGATAAGATAGCATAGTTATCACCTTCTAGGATCAGTCCCATTGCAATACCCGAAACAGGTCTTTTCACAGGAACACCAGCGCTCATCATTGCTAGACATCCGCCACAAACAGAAGCCATTGAAGAAGAACCATTAGATTCTGTAATGTTTGACTCAAGCCTAATTGTGTAAGGGAATTCATCCTGTGAAGGAATACTAGTAATTAAGGCTCTTTCAGCTAGTTTACCATGTCCTACTTCTCTTCTTCCTGGAGGGCCTACGCGACCAACTTCACCAACTGAGAAAGGAGGGAATGAGTATTGTAGGTAAAAGTTATGCTTACCTTCACCTGAAAGTGTTTCGTAGCGCTGTCCCATGTTGTCAGATCCAAGAGTACAAACAGCGATACTTTGAGTTTCACCTCTAGTAAATAGTGAACTACCATGAGTTTTTGGTAAGAAATCTTGAGAGATACTAATAGGGCGAATCTCATCTAGCGATCTTCCATCAACTCTTGTACGTTTACTTAAGATCATCTCACGCATGTGCTTAGCTAGTGTCTTTTTAAAAGCAATCGCTAGATCTTGTGAAGTGTAAGGTCTACTTCCTTCTTCAGCATCTTCAGGAAGTAGCTTAGCAAAGATAGCTTCCTTAGCTTCTGAAGTTAATAGCTCTCTTTGCTTCTTATCTTTAGAGTTTAAAATAGCCTCAATCTTAGGTGCTAAACCAGCTTCAATATCTTTGAAAGCTTGCTCAGGAACAACATGAACAGTATCTGTTTGTTTTTCCTTACCTACTTCTTTAGACCATTCTCTTAAAGATTTAGAGATAGTTTTGATTGCTCTATGACCAAATTCAATAGCTTCTAATGTTTGCTCTTCTGTCAAGAAATCACAGAAGCCTTCAATCATTAGGATGGCATCTTCTGTTCCTGCTAATACTAGGTCTAAAGCAGATTTTCCCTGATCTTCTACGCTTGGGTTTAGTACAAACTTGTTGTCAATGTATCCCACGCGGACACCAGCAACAGGTTTAAGTAGAGGGATCTCAGATATGCATAGCGCAGCTGAAGCAGCACAAATAGCGAGGGTATCAGGAGGACAGTTTTCATCATAAGACCAGACATATGATAAAACTTGAACATCGTGGTGATAACCTTCAGGGAAAAGAGGACGTATTGGACGATCAATTAAGCGACATACTAATACTTCTTTTTCTGAAGGCTTTCCTTCTCTTTTAATAAATCCACCTAAAGATTTTCCTGCAGAAGAAAACTTCTCCTGGTAGTCAATTCTTAAAGGTAGGAAGTCAATATTTTCTAAAGGCTCTTTTGAGCAACAAGCACTAGAAAAAATAACGGTATCGCCCTGTCTTATGACAACAGAACCGTTAGCTTGTCTTGCTACTTGCCCTGTCTCAATAGTAATTGCAGGGCTATTTTCTAGCTCAATAGTTAAGGTTTTTGGTTTATCCATATAATGCTACATCTCCGTAGTTTTATTTTTAGGTTAGTGGCTTAAACTAGAAAGGGTAGCGGAAGGGATGGAAATCAGACTTTAGTCCTCAGATGATTAAAAACTAAAGTCAGATCTCCATAACTGATCGCGGCCTTTAGTAGTTTATAGCCGGTAGTTCATTGTAATTTCCAAATATGCTAAATCAGGGGCTTTTTTGGTAAGTAAAAAGAAGACAAAAAAAAAGCGGCTTTAGGAAAAGCCGCTGTGTACCTTACTTTCTAAGGTTAAGTCTTTCTATTAAAGATTGATACCTCTTTGTATCTGTAGAATTCAGATAGTCAAGAAGCTTTCTTCTTTGGCCAACTAGCTTTAGAAGGGCTAGTCTAGAGCTATGATCTTTAGGAGAGTATTTCAAATGCTCTGTAAGTTCAGTAATTCTTTCTGTTAGGATCGCAATTTGAACATCCGCGGATCCTGTATCTTTCTCATGTAATTGGAATTTCTTAGTGATTTCCTCTTTTGTTCCTTTGTCTAAAGACATTCAAGACTCCTGATTGATAGATGGTAATTTTTTATTTACTAAATAAATATTATACTACAGGAGGGAAAATTTGTGCAAGCTTTTAAACGC
>JAACFD010000113.1 GCA_009937555.1 Chlamydiales bacterium
ATGGTTACTTCACTCCTTCTACACCTAAAGCTGCTACGGAAGTAATCAATCAACTAAAAGAGTATGGACAAAAGTTAGAATTTCTTTGCATAGGTAGTATTCCTAAAGGTGAAGGTAATACTGAGTTGGTATATGAAATGTTAGTTGCTGCTCCAGCATTTGAAGGCATCACAAAACCTGTTATTTTCAAGCCAACAGCTCCAGGTCTAGGAGTTTTTGGCAACAAAACAGACAACGTAGCCAAAGCATTTTATACTGCTGCTAATGAGTTTGAGAGCAGCTTAGCTGAAGCTGGAGTTCAAGTAAAACTTCAAGTTTTCCAAGCAAGAGGAGAAGCTATGGAGATGGCTAATCGACTAAAACTTACTACTCCTTAGGGTTTTTAGCTGTCCAAGCTTTATCGATAGAGTCACAATTGCGACTACTATCAAGCTCCATAAGTTTTTCTAGATTCTCATGGTACTGTTGGTAGTTTGAAATGTAGGAGTCTTCCTCCCCTCTTAATGCATATAACTCAGGCATCATTTCCTGGTCCTTCTTTTTAAAAATGAGGGCTAGCCTATGGGCTTTATAAGGGTCTATGCCGAGTTCCCTCATAGCTGCCTGTCCTAACTCAAGGGCGCTACCAAAAAGCTCCCTGTGAATATTATCTAAACCTAGATCCATCATTTCAAATGCAGTTTCTCTGTCTATAGCATTTGCTACTATTTTGAGATGTGGGAAGTGTTTTTTAGCTACCTGTATAAGCTTTGTTGAGTTTTCTGCAGCTCCAATTGCTACAATCAAAAGCTCTGCCTCACCCGCTCCTGCCGACTCTAGCAGATCTAATCGGGTTATATCACCATAATATACTTCAAAACCAAACTTTCTCAGTATATTAACATTATTAACATCATGATCGATAATGATGGGTTTTATTCCTGCTGATAGTAAGAACCTCCCCACATCAGTTCCCAAACGTCCAAAGCCTGCAAGAATAACCTTTTGTCCATTTTGTGTAATAGGGTCATGGGTGTGACTAGTTTTTTCTTCAGGCTTTTTGCTGATGAGCTTATCATGTAAAATAAACGCAAGAGGTGTTAAAAACATTGAAATTGCAACTGATGAAATTAATAACTCAATTGTTGAGCTAGGTAATACTCCATTGCTTTTAGCTAGCTGAAATAATATAAAAGCAAACTCTCCGCCTTGTGCTAGAGCTACAGCAAATAAAGACCTGTCAGCATGCTCTACTCTAAACACCTTGCTAATAAGCCATAAAATAAGCCATTTAGAAAGCATCAAAGCTGTTACTGTCATAGAGATAAAAGCAAAATGTTTTCCGATAAGAGAAAAATTTAGGCTAGCTCCAATAGAGATAAAAAAAATACCAAGCAAGAGCCCTTTAAAAGGCTCTATATCACTTTCTAATTCATGTCGAAATTCACTGCCAGACAAAACCACACCAGCTAGAAAAGCACCTAGTGCAGGAGAAAGTCCTACAGCTAACATTAAAACTGAAGTTCCAATAACTAGGGAAAGAGCTGCGGCAACAAAAACCTCACGGAGCCTTGTAGCTGCTATCTCTCTAAATATAGGGCCGCAGGCATACTTCCCTGTGACTAATATAAATGATACTGCCCCAGCAGTTACTAAAGCTCTCAAATAAGTAGGAAGAGTGCTTATATCAATAAGGGCAACTTCATGGTGATCCCCTTCTGCTATTACGGCTGCTCCTAACAATGGCAGTGCAGCTAACATAGGAATCACTGCTAAATCTTGAAATAATAATACGGAAAAAATAGAGTTGCCAACGCTTGTCCCCATAAGGCCTTTTTCTTGAATAGTTTGCAAGACAATGGCTGTGGAAGAGAGGGAAAGAATAAGACCAATCGCTAGGGCTTGCTGCCAAGGTAGGAAATAGAGGCAAGCAAAAGTAAAAATACTAGCGGTTAACAGCACCTGAGTTCCCCCTACTCCAAGGATAGGAAAGCGCATCTTCCATAGAAGCGAAGGACGAAGCTCTAGGCCTACTAAAAAAAGCATCATAACAACACCAAACTCTGTGAAGTGCATGATGTCTTCTACATCTTGGATAAGTGAAGCTCCAAACGGTCCTATTATAATGCCTGCGACTAAATACCCTAAAACAGACCCCAGCCCTAGCTTCTTTGCTAGAGGTACAGCTATAGCTGCTGCGGCTAAGAATATAAAAAGTTGAAGTAGAAATAATTGCATGATTAAAGCGCTTCTATAATGTGATCAAGATTATTATTTAAGTATTCTGTTTTTTCAGCTGTTTCAACATTGAGCCGCTCATCTCTAAAAGCTAAAATAATACGCCGGTAGTCTTCAGCGTACTGATTTAACTGCTCATTTGATATACCCTTATGAATTCCTGTTATAGCAAAAGGAGGTAGCCACAGCATACCACAAAGATTAGCTGTAGCTTGATAAGGAGAAGTTAATTCTTTGAGAGTAAATTTGTTATATCCATTCTTTTGGTAAGTCTCACTCTCTCCTCCTGCTGAGATGGCTTGAAAAAACACTTTCCCTTGCAAGGCTTTTCCTTCAGACCCGTAAGCCCACCCATACTCTAATACTAGATCCTGCAAAACGCGTAGCAGAAATTGTAGAGGCAACTCAAAAAGGTATACCAGAGCATGATAGTAGTATAACTCTTTATAACTGGGGAGATGTTATTAGAGGAGATTCTAGCTACTTCTCATCGCCTGGAGCGCGTTGTTATAAGATGTGCGCTAAAGATATTAAACACTACTTAGATGTAAGCAGTATTCATAATAAAGTTATGATGATATTCCGTGGCCATGAACATCAATTTCAACACCTACTACATGAAGAAAGAGTGTTGGTAACCACCCTTCCTGTTGGAACTGACTCTCCTGGTTATCTGAGATATTCCCAAGATGACCGAGCTTACATCATCTCTCCTAAAGCTAGGGTAGAAGACTGGACTAAGCAAGCAATTCTTAGAGAAAGAGGTAGAAATCTTACAACAAAGTTAAGTGACCCTATTGCTTTAACAGCTACTGAAGAAGTATAATCAAATATCTTTTCAGAAGCTTTCTCATCTACAAGTATTACACTTCTTCAATAGGTAGCATAGCATAATAGTGCCATCCATCAAAATTAATCAAACGAATAGGTTCACCAGAAAATTCTACATCTTCAAGACCTGCCACTCCATTAACTTCTATCGGCACTGAATTAGCCCTATTATAAATATGAATCTTTCGACCAAGGATCTTAGATAAAATTTCTACTTGTACTCTCTGGTCAATATCGGAGACATCAGCAATTGCTCTAGGCAAGCGCTGACTAAGTGCTCTTGTATTTCTTGCAAACTCTATAACGGTTCTTTCCAACTCTTCACCCATTCGCGTTCTCTGAGCTTGACTTCGAATATGTGCAACATTTGCTAAAACAGCACCATATAAGCATGGGTGAACATGTGCGTCATACATTCTCATTCTTTGCGCTCTTAATGAAGCATATGAACTCGCGTTTAAAGTCCTGTTGTTAAGTTCTCTTCTATCTCTATCTATTACTAGAGTAATCCCTTCTACATCATTTCTTATCTCAGCTAGTGCCGCTCTCAGATTAGGGCCTAAATAGCGCTCTAGGATAGGTTGTTCTACCTGCCTCAGCACTCTAGGAGCAGCAATAGCAACCCTCTGCTCAGGAAGAAGAAACTTTTGCATATAATCCCTAAGAGTCGATTTAATCTTTATCTCTCCACCATCAAGATCATAAGTTGCGGCTCCATCATCCTTTCTGACATCCACTAAATCCCCTACAAGCTCTCTATCTTCCACTGCTGCAATAATACTAGCGTATAGTCTACCACTGTTATTACTACTATCTAAAAGCGGATGAGTATCAAATAGCGCTCTTTTGCTTATTAACGCATTTTTAATTCTCCCCACACTTGCTAGTGCAACTCTATCCCTTTTTAACTCTCTTAAGCATTCTGCTCTGTTTTCAGAAAGGCTTGTAAGTTTACTTATATCTACATTTCCCACTGTGAAATCAAGAGAGATATTATGATCTATAAGTGTTAGTGGAAACAAAATAAGCTCTTTTAGTTTTTTTGCTAAGTTTGAATCAGCAAGTATTCCATTATCAAGAAACTCTTTTGCTTTAAAAATAGCTAAGTTTTTATTTCTAAACCCTTGAGATTGACTGCTCAATTCATGAGAAGTAGAAAAATTTCTTCCATCAGTAATGCATGAAAGAACAGCCTGCCCTCCATAGCTCAAACTCCAATGCTCAATAGGTGTTGATATATTTACTCCAGCTACTCTATTAGTGTAGCCTGGCAATCTTCTTTTAGATAAACGGCACTTTCTAAGCATATTAGAATAAGCTATGTTTTTTATAGCCTCTGCTATCAATCGTCTATTTCTCTCATTCATCAAAGGGACATTGTCTGCATTAAAGTCTGCATGACCATAATATTCTTCAGGACTGACTATCTCTTGAGTTAATAACTCTATATCTCTTGAGCGCAGTAAAAAAGGGTACATTCTTTTTACTTCTTTGGCTGCATTGAGAACTTCCTCTTTAATCAGCGCATCAATCCCTCCAATTGGCGAGGTAGCTGCTCTCATTACGCTCACATTATTTACTCTATCAGCAACTGCAGAAGGATTGGTAAATACTTTAAAGCTATCTAAGTACTTTTCTTCAATAATAGCCCCTAATTGCTTAAGACAGTTCTCTAGCTGCCTTTCTCTAGGAGCATCTCCTAGACTCTCTCCTCTTAAAATCTTATCGAGCACCTCTTGGTACTTTGCTTTTTGATCTGCAGCTAAAGGGCTATAGTCATTTTTTCCTAAATCTATACCTAAAGAGCTTCTGATTAAGTTTAATGCCAAGTGCTCATCAACAAATGTTGAAGCTCCTCTGAAAAGGCCATCTGAAGATAAGAGGATCTTTTTTTGACTTATCTCTAGAGTCTCTGTTGCTCCAAGAATCCCTCTTTCATTCCCTCTTGTCTCTACCGAAGATTTAATAAAGGAAGTGAAATCAACATTCTTAGTCCCCATACAGGCCACCTCTGAAAACGAAGCTTCTACAAACATATTGAATGCAGCAGCTATACATAGCCGTTTTTTATTTTCTTCAGACTCGTTGGGATCAAAAGCTACAGCGCTATCGCGCAAAGCTTGAGCTGTAGCCATCTCTACAAACTCTTGTCTTGAAGAGCATTGAGTTCTAAATGCCCTGCCCTGAGAAGCTAAACCAGCTGTCCGCAGATCTAGTACTCGATTAAGATCACTTGTCTCTTGAATTAAGCCATTACCTAAAGGGTCTATAAAGCTATACTTAGAAGCTTCAAGAGGGGTTCCATCTATGATTCTAGTATATGTGTTCTGAGGGAAATACTCTGTATGGCAAATGCAGCTTTTAATTTTTAAGTTTAATGGAGGAGCTTCTAAGCGGTCAATAAAGCTCTTCATGTGCTCAGTATTCACTTCACCTTTAAGAACGGTTATATCCACTTCCTTTGAACGCTCACCAGCTCTTTTAATGATTAAATTACCAATTGCTTTATTCTCACAGCTACCAAGTAAGGGAAGACTAATCCTTAGCTCATTGTTAAACAAAGCTATAAGATGTGGCAGCTCTTTAAGTTCATCTAAAGTTTGTAGATTTAAAACGCCGTTGATAGAGCCCTCATAAGAGTCTCCTGTTACATTTGAATCACGTACTTGAAAAAGAGTATAAGCTCTTGACCCAGCTTCAGGCTTTTTTCGAGTAATTTTCTTGATTGATGCGCCTTGTGCATGAACTTTTTTAATACAGTCATTAATCTCTTTATTAGTGATATCACCTGAAATGTGTATTTCAACCTGATCTTGAGCTCCTCTTTCATGGTGAAGCTTCTCCACTCTAATGTGACCAGCGCGTGATGGGTGATAAAGCTGTACACTAGACTCTAGCTTAGTTTTTCCTTGGTTTTGCCCTTTAAGCCTGCTAAAAAGACTAAAAGCATCATTCATGCTAGATGGAGAAGTCGATAAAAATAGCTGAGCACCCTTAGCTTTAATAGAAGAGAACTTACTAAGATCAAGGGTCTCTAGCAGCTTTTTAAGAGTCCCTTCATCAATACTACCACCTTTAACTTCTAGATCGTGCTTTCTGCCATTTTTAGTGAAATTAAACCTTAAACCGCTGCTCTCATCTGTAATACTTCCACTTTCTTTATTAGCAGCAATCTCTGTAAGCAATGCGCGGAGAGTGTCTGGTAAGCTCGTAAAAGAAAGAGCTCTATCTCTTGCTGGAGCTCTGGATGATGATGATGTGCGCGCTACACTTGAAACCCTTGCATCTCTAGAGCTAATTCTTCTTCTATCTACAGGGCTGGCTTCTGTTGAGCTCCCTCCTGGCTGCTGACGTGCTATCCTGATAGGCATAAAGTATAAATCTCCTTTTTAAACCATAAGAGCTCAGATCTTTTGCCTTATAGTTTTTTCAACTAGTCTATTCTAGCTAACAGGTATTAGCTTTGGTTTAAGGAAAGGTAAAGTTATCTTAAATAAAGACAGCGAAACTGAATAAGAGAGCTGATCAATAAAAAAAGCTCTTTAGAAAGGTCTAAAGAGCTTTTTTACAATAGATTTAATAAAGATAGTAAGAGAAGTCTAAGAGATAGCGTTAAAAGCTAAACTAACTCCTTTTCCTATA
>JAACFD010000114.1 GCA_009937555.1 Chlamydiales bacterium
GTAGGAATTATAAAGTCTAAAAGCTTCATTTTGTTCATTATCAAGGTATTGTTCAAGTGCAAACACATGCACAAAACCTTCTCCACAGCCATGCTTCGAATCAAAAGACTCCTGAAAAAATTTTGAATGTCTAATAGCTACATAATAAATAAAACTATTATCACTAGTTAATTTTTGTGCATTAGCTGAAATGCTTAGTTGCAGGTATTCTAGACTACGCTGTTGAGATTCTTTTGCAAGTCTTAAAAGTAAAGCTTTTACTTCACTAGAAAGTAAAACAGCTTCAGAATTTGCTTCTAGCAAACCTTCAGTTTTACTTTTTAGCTCATGACTAAAGCTTGTTGAGGCTTTTTTAACCTCTTCAAAATAATCATTATTGTGAGCTTCTAATCTTGATAATCTTGAAAGCGAAAGAGCTGCTGAAAAATCTTGCAACAGAAGTGTCGTTTTACACTCATAATCTCTACTTAAAGCATCATCTTTGACTAAAGGAATTGATTCAGTGTAACAAAAGCGAGCAAATAAACATCTAGCCTTATGGGTAGAAGAGAAGTACTTAGACAGTTGGATAATACTGTCAAAACAGACCGTCAATTTTATCTGGCCAATCAAGCAAAATGATCTCTCTACAATATCTCCATTGATATTATAGGCAAAATTAGCAAATAGTTGCTTAACAAGAAAAGCTATTTCTTTAAACCTAGCCTCTTTTGAACCTTCTGGATGTACTGGGGAAGAACAAAATCCACACAAATAAATAGCTGCTTTTAGTGATGAGAGCATAGATCCTGAGCTTGCCTGCTGGCTCTCAGTATGAACTGCTACTGAATCTTGATTAGCTATCTCGCCAGCAGCCCCCCTATCACCACCCATGTAAAGATCACTAGATAAAGACCTTCTATTATCAGAGAGATTAAACAGGTGATCTGGTTGGACCCGGGAGGTAACCTGAAACATATTCACCCTTAATATTTTAGTTCGAAAAGGATGATGCAGTATAAACCTTTTTTATTAAAAAAAAGTTAAGCTTTATCTTGATAATATTCAGTAACCCACAAGAGATCACCTGCTAGAGATTAAAGATACTAGAGAAGTTTTACTAGAGCTTTAATACCAGTAAAAACATCTACTAGGCTTGTATCATCATACATATAAGCAGGTGTTGAGATAATTTTATGCTTCTCATCAATAACAGCCTCCCCTCTAGCTGCCTCACAAGCTGTCATTCCCATTTTTTCTAGAACTTCAGACATAGAAGGATCATTACCTAGAGTAAGTTTAATGTTTTCTTTACCCTGGAAAGCTTTAGCAATAAGGACAGGTGCAATGCATATTGCTCCTATTGGCTTTTTCTGAGCATGAAAAGCTAAGATTGCTTTTTCTACTAGGGAGTCCACAATACAGTCAGAGTTTTCTGAGGCAAAGTCCGATAAGTTTTTAGCTACCCCATAGCCTCCAGGAAGAATTAATGCATCCCAATCATCAGGATTTAAATCCTCTAGTGTAGTAATTTTCCCCCTAACAAGTCTTGCTGACTCTTTTAAGATATTCCTAGAGTCTTCTTTAGTAGTTTCCTCAGTGGAATGATTAACTACATGTAGTTGCTTTCTATCAGGTGCAAAACCTTCCCATTCATGGGAAGCCTCTTCCAGTGCTAGAAGAGATAAAGTAGTTTCGTGAATTTCAGACCCGTCTAAATAACCACAACCTGATAAAATAAGTGCAACTTTCATGATTTATAACTCCTTTTTTAAAAGCTACAATAGTCACTGTTTCGCTGGATAATATCAAGAGTATTTTTCTAAAACTCTCTTAGCTAAAAGGGTTTTCTAAAACCTAAGCTCTAAGTTAAAGCACATGAGTGAGAGATCTAATCTTTCCACAAAAACCTCAAGTGATTAATAATTATAATTTTGCAATATCTATCACTAGACATAGACTCTTAATTTCTTTTACTTAAAAGCAGTAAAAATACTTTAGACAAATAAGCCCTCTATGCCTTAAAAGAGAAATCTCTGGTTTATACTTTAAATTTGGAAGCTTATTACTATGCTAGCTCCTGTACAAAATGACTCATTAAGTCTAGATGAAATACTAAAGGTCGAGGATCACAATCTATTACCTGAGAGAAAGTCTAAAACTAAAAGAGTAGCCATTAAAACCCTTAACGAAAGCAGTGCCTTAGCGACAGCTACTCCTACTAGAGGAGCCGCTTTACTAATAGGTATTAACTACCTCAAAACACCTGAGAGTCGATTAGATGGCTGTATTAATGACGTAAAGAAAGTTGAAACTGTCTTAAAAAAACAGTTCCAGTTCCAAGCAAAAAATATTAAAATGCTACGTGATGATAGCCCTGATAAATCCCTACGCCCTACTAGAGAGAATATTCTCAAAGAGCTGAAAGCACTAGTCAACAAAGCTGAAAAAGAAAAATTAACTCACATATGGCTCCACTACTCAGGACATGGTAGCTATATGCAAGAGCTTGCTCCACTAAGTGGTGACGAAAAAGATGGTAGAGATGAAGCTATATGCCCATCTGACTATAAGAAAAGTGGGATTATTAAAGATGATGAGCTTAAAAGCATATTTGTGGATAAACTACCAGAGGGACTTAAAGCAACAGTTGTGATGGACTGCTGTCATAGCGGGACCATAATGGACTTAAAGCACACCTATAAAGTAAAAGATAGACAATCCCTTGCTGAAAAAGAAAGTTTCTTTAATAGACTACTGCTATGGCTAGGACTTAAGACAGAGCCACAAGCTAAAGTAGTATGCCTAAGTGGTTGCAAAGATGAACAGGTAAGCATGTCTGCTTACAATCTTGATAGACAAAGAGAATGGCAAGGTGCAATGACTTGGTCGCTACTAAAAGCTCTCAAAGAAAATAATTACTCTATATCTAACCATAATTTAGTTGATAGGATGCGTAATATCCTTGCTCAGGCTAAGATGAAACAACTCCCTCAACTTACTAGCAGTAGAGAAATTCCAGCTGATGAGCCCTTCTTTGTCTAGAATTACACCTATCACCTTTCTTTGTATGACCATATACTGAGGAAATGGAATATGTAAAAAGCAAGCTATATATCTTTTATTTTGTTTTATTTAGAGTAACCTCTAAGCTATATATTGTCACATTTTCTTTATTTAGGTATAATTTCAGCCCATTATGAACGTGCACCCTATTTTAAAAACACCGATACCTGCTTCATACCTAGGCGCTGTGACAAGCGCTGTAGCAAATAGGCTTTTTTATAAAAAACAAAGTCTACTTGTTCAAACAGTGGCTTTTGCTGCCATTTTCTCTATCTCTACCTATGTCTATTACAACTGTATCCCTATTGCCATCAGGTCTTACATAAAAAAAGCTGCTGATGAGAACAACAACTTAGCTCAGATTGCCTATGCTGTTATGTGCTGGAATGAAATAGGAAGACCCTCTTCTATTTCTTATAAAGAGGACTGTCGTATAGCTAGAACCTATCTAAAAAAGTGCTCTGATGACAATAATGAAGAGGCCGATCTTATTTTAGCTACAGCTTACTTTGAAGGTAAACTTGGGACAGATAAAAATCTTCCTCTAGCAAAGTATCATGCTGAAAAAGCCGTTAACACACGCTTTTTAGATGAGGATACAAAGCGACCGATCAAAGAACTTCTTAAAGAAATTAATAGCCAGCTTGAAAAAGAAGAAAAAACTTTTCTCCCCCCTCCACAGCCTGATGTTATCCAGCAAAATAGAGCTCAGGTTATAGCTCCTGAAAGGCTACAACAGCTAGAACGCGCTGCAGAGGCTATTGAAGAAATAATAGAGCAAGAACGCGGGACCATTGCCTTAATAACTTTATTCATACAGGCCTATAGATTTACTAACAGTAAATTAGAGTATTATCTTACTAGGACAAGATTTTTTTAAAATACTGCTCACTTTCATTATAAGATTGTATTTATAAAACCTTTACATTAATGTATTTAGACTTGAAAGGATGAATGCATTTTTTTTAATCACTTTATATTTTAAAAGGTATTTTTATGACAGAACTTACTACTCAGACAAGTGCCAGCACTTACCCTAACTCAGAACTTGCCCCTATTACTACAAGCACTAGTGAAGAGAGTAAGGTAAAGGAAAAAATTGAAATTTTTCAGGACCTAGCAAAGGTAGCTGTTAGATCAGGACAACGCCTAAGAGCTCAGTATGACTCAGCAGTAGCATTTTCTAGTGGTGTTAGCCTTAACTATGGCGCTACAGGCAAAAGTATTTGGAATACTATCTCTAATAAGATATTTGGTGGCGAAAATATTATGGCTCTTTTCCTACAAGGTGAAGGTGTAGCTCATATCTCTGACCCTGAATTTTCAGGTAGTATTGCAAAGTATACTTTAGATAAAGGTGAAGAAATATATATCAACAAAGGCGCTTGGCTAGCATCTGATGAAGAGGTTAAATTAGACTCTACATGGGAGAGCATGGGCTCATTAATCATGAATGGATCAAAAGGTTTTATCCTAAGAGCTTCCTCCCCTGTTGAAAGGAGCAGAGTATTTATCTCTTCTTTTGGTCAATTAACTAAAATTATCCTTAAAGAAGGTGAAACTTATATAGTAGATAATGGACACCTACTAGCCTACAGTAGCACGGCAAGCAAAGGGCTATCTCTTCCTGGTAGCGTGATTAGTTCAATTGCATCTGGTGAAGGTCTATGTCATAAGCTAACTGGCCCTGGAACCCTATTAGTTCAGTCTCGATCTAAAGAGAAATTTATTGAGCAAGTACTTGCTGAAAAGAAGTTTCAAGATAAAATCCAAGAAGTTGCAGCTCGCATTATTAAGAAAACGAAATAGTCTATAGCTATAGAGTAAGAGGCAACCAACTTATAGTTACCTCTTACTCTGTTATTTAGATATAATTTCCCATATAATTGACTCTGCTCTTTTAGAATCTGTATTATTTACCGAACACATCCCTGCTAAAGTAATAGTAGCTTTCCAAAGAGCCCATGCCTTAGCCCTTTCCCAGCAATACTTATCAATATCTAGACAAGCTTTAAAAATTAAGCGCTCTTTCTCTTCAAAAAAATTCCAGGCAATGGCTAGATCACATGCTGGATCACCGATAGCCATTAAACCAAAGTCAATTACAGCACAAAGCTTCCCATCATTAACTAGCAGATTATCAGGGCTTATATCACCATGGATCCATACTCCATTTCCTTCCCATAATGAGTCACAGGAGGCCTCCCAAATTTTAAGTAGCTTAAGCTTATCAAATTTATTACTAAGTTTTGATAATCCTTCTTTAAACTCTTTATCGTAAATTAGAGGGCTAGAACCTCGGTAAAAATTCTCTTTCCCAGCTTTAGGTCCTGTGTGAGAATCAATGGAATATAGATCCGATAAGAACATAGCTAGATCTTCTGCAACTCCTCCTATATTACGAGCAGTAGATCTAGCAAGCTTTTTTCCTTTAATCCATAAATAGACACTCCATTTCCAAGGGTAGAGTCCTTCTTCTGCTTCTCCTATAGCTACGGGGTGAGGTACTTTAAGCGGTAAACGTGAAGCTAAGAAGTCTAGATACTGATGTTCTTTTTCAACTTGATGAGCATATTCCTTAGCACTAGGAAAACGTAGTAACTTATCTTTTCCTAAGTGAAAACAACAGTTGTCCCAGCCTCCTCCACAGCTTAGATCAGTAATACTAAGAGAAGACCATTCAGGAAACTGCCTCGAGACCAATTCTCGAGCAAGTTTTACATCTATATCTTCGCGTTTAACCATGTCCTTAAACACCTTTGTTAGCTTTTGGGTGAGCACTATATTAGTATAGTTTAATTTCTTTCTTAACATTTTTTTAAAGTAATTAGTTTAACATTAGCATCTTTAGTAGACTATTAACCAAAAACATCGGGGGTTTATAATGTCAACAACTATAGATGCTAGCAGCTATGGATCTTACAAGGGTCAACTAGCAAGATTAAAGACAAGATTAGAGAGAGAAGAGGGTCATGGTAGTACAGAGAGACTTAAAAGCCAGATTATAGCCACTCAATCTAAAGTGTCCTATATGTGGAATGAACATCAAAAAGAGAAACTAGCAAGACTTGGTGAGCAAATTAGAGAGCTAGAGCTTGAATCTCAAAGAAAAGATACTTCACTTCAGGAGATGAGAGCTCATATGGAAGAGATGCTATCGAGTGCGAGAGCTTCTTTAGAGGCAAAAGAGAAGGAGCGTGCAGATCTAGAAGCCGCAGCAACAGCTCATATAGAGGGCCTAGAGACAGCCTCTAAATCTAGAGAAGCTGCAATAGAAAGCGGTGCAAGAGCTCATATAGAAGAGCTTCAGGAAAAAAGTGGTAGAACAGCAGAGGCTCTATCTATAGCATCTACAAAATTAGAACGTCTGAAGGGTGAGCTTTTAGCTACTAAAAATGAGCGTAATGCCTACAGACAGGCCCATGCTGACTCTTCAGCAGAAGCTGGAACACTTAAAGCTGAAAAAAGAGACCTTTTAGACACTATCGCTAGATATGAGATGGATACTAGAAGTTTCGGAGAAAGAGCAGAACATATTCAAGCTGAAGCGCGGAGAGCACAAGAAGTACTTGAAGGGG
>JAACFD010000115.1 GCA_009937555.1 Chlamydiales bacterium
ATCATTTATTTTATGTGCTCTTCCTTTTACTTTAGGAGCAGCAGAGCTAAACAACCAGGAAGGTTGGTACGCAGGTGCTTTCGGCGGCGTTGCGCTTTCAGGTAATGCTAAAGCAGACATTAAAGCACTAAGCTCAACATCGTATAAGCTAAAAGAAAAAACAAGCTACGGTGGTGGTCTTGCTTTAGGATATCGTTTCAACGAAATGCGTGCTGAACTACAAGCTAGCTACCAAACAGCTGACAATGATGATATCAAAATGAATGGAGCTTCAGTTGCAGCAACAAATTTTGATGGCCATTTAAATAGCTGGAACTTCATGCTGAATGGATACTATGATTTCAACACAGAGTGGGTAGTAGAGCCATTTGTTGGTCTTGGTATTGGTATGTCAAGTGTAGATACTAAACTAAAGATGACTACAGGAAGCAGACTAGTTGAAAAAACGAAAACTTCTTTATCATACCAAGGTATTGTAGGAACAAGATACCCTGTTTCAGATAATGTAGACCTATCTTTAGAATATCGTTACTTTACTGTAAGCAAATTCACAGTAAAAGATAGCATGAGCAGTGAATGGAAAATTAACTATGATAGACACCACATTCTATTAGGTCTAAATTTTGCATACTAAGTAATTCTTACTAATGAAAGTAATTTCTAAAGCACCTCGGCTTCTGCTAGAGGTGCTTTTTTTTTGCTTGTAGGTTGGGCACTATTTATAAAAAAGTAGAGATAAAAAAAAACGGAGACTTCTACATATGTAGAGAAATCTCCGTTTGTATGCCCAGAACAGGAATCGAACCTGCACACCTTGCGGCACTAGATCCTAAATCTAGCGTGTCTACCAATTCCACCATCTGGGCGAATAAATGAAATAAAATTTAATCACCTTTTCTAATTTAAGTCAAGAGAAGCTCATCAGTTATCAAATAAAAATACATTTTCTTTATTTGAGACTTGCTAATTTTACTGGTTGACTTTGCGTCTGAAAGAAAAAGAAGAGTGCTATTTTAACCACACACCTCTAGATAGACCACCTTACCCATTGATTACAAGATCTTTAAATACCTTAGGGAGCATTTTACCCATATCAACAAAACTAGTTGCAGTAAAGAAATTTTTTCAACTATAAGTATAAAAAAAATAAGAGGACATAACGTTATGAAGAAAACTTTTGCTGAGCTACTAAAACAAGACCCGCGTATCGCCGAAGCTAAACAACTTATCATGTCTGCTGTAGAAGAGCAGCAGGCCAGTCTAGCTA
Organism: Chlamydiales bacterium; assembly: GCA_009937555.1. GTDB lineage: Bacteria > Chlamydiota > Chlamydiia > Chlamydiales > JAACFD01 > JAACFD01. The sequence continues at coordinate 1,268 of JAACFD010000115.1, forward strand.
TATCTAAAGCTGATGATAAAAGCCTAATAGATAAGTTTGATAAACAGCTTGAAGATTTTGCTCAACTAAGAGGTGCAAGCCTATGGTACCCATACCTTGGTTCAGGCTTTGGTAAAGGCTCAATGGTAGAACTTACAGATGGTAGCGTAAAGTACGATTTTATTAATGGAATAGGCGTCCATGTTGGTCATGGAATACCAGGACTAATTGAAGCATCTCTAGATGCCTCAATAGAAGATACCGTAATGCAAGGCCATCTACAGCAAACTGAAGCAAGCTTAGAGCTTTCAGAAATGTTTATTCAAGCCTCAACTCTTGATCATTGTCTATTGACAACTTCTGGTGCAATGGCCTGTGAAAATGCAATTAAGATTGCCTTGCAAAAGCAGTTTCCAAAAACTCGTATCCTTGCTTTCGAAAATTGTTTTATGGGAAGAACTTTAGGGTTAGCGCAAGTATCTGATAAACCTCACTTAAGAGAAGGTTTACCCCTTAACTTATCTATTGATTACCTACCTTTTTACGATCATAAGCACCCTGAGGAAAGCTTGAAAAAGACTCTTCAAGCAGCTGAAAAAGTTATCAAAAGATACCCTGATAGTCATGCTCTTATGTGCATGGAACTAGTTCAAGGGGAGGGAGGCTTTTACCCAGGAGACACTCAGTATTTCAAGAAGCTCATCCAGTTTCTAAAGTCTCATAATATCCTTGTTCTTGTTGATGAAGTTCAAACTTTCGGAAGATTCCCAGAGCTTCTTGCTAGTAAGTATTTCGATATCATTGATGAAATTGATATTCTAACTATTGGTAAAATTACACAGGTATGTGCCACTTTATTTAGAAAGTACCTCAGCCCAAGACCAGGCTTAATTAGCCAAACATTTACAGGATCTACCTCTTCTATTTACGCAGCTAAATATATCTTAAAAACATTAATGAGCAATGAGTACTCAGGAAAAGACGGAAAAATACAAAATATTAGCAACTATTTTAGAGAAAAGCTTGAGAAGTTCTCAAAAGATCACCCTGATCTTATACAAGGCCCCTTTGGTGTAGGGACTTTAATTGCATTCACTCCACTAAATGGCGTAATGAGTGACACTGTTAAAATACTAAGAGAGTTATTTGCTGAAGGATTAATTGCTTTTCTTTGTGGTTCTAACCCTGCTAGAATTCGCTTTCTACCCCCTATTATAGGTATTGAAAAAGAGGATATTGATGCAAGTTGCGAGATACTCTTTGATGTATTAAAAAAGCAGTAAAAGTATGTTTGTATTAAGACCTGCTACTAAAAAAGATCTCCCCGAAGTTTACAAACTTGCTAAGAGTGCCACAACAGGTATTACTACTCTGCCTCCAGATAAAAAAATATTAACAGAAAAGCTAATCAAAACAGATAAGGCTTTTAGTAAACGAGCGCAAAAACCTTCTGATGAGCTTTATTTTTTTGTTTTAGAGGATTGTCTAAATAAGTGTATTGCTGGCTGCAGCGCTATTTTGGCATCATTAGGAGGCCACTACCCTTTTTACTCATACCGCCTGTACTTTGAGCAGTTGGAGTCAAAGCAACTTAACATTCAAAAAACTATTCCCCTATTGAAGCTAAAAAAAATTTACTCTGGACCTAGTGAAATCTGCTCATTGATGTTAAGCAGTAGCTACAGAAAAGGTGGTTTGGGAAGACTTTTATCATCTGGTCGATTTCTATTCATGGCCAATTATCCCACACGATTTAAGAAAAGAGTTATTGCTGAGATGAGAGGGTTTAGCGATGAAAATATTATTTCTCCATTTTGGGAATATATGGGCCGCCCATTTTATGAAATAGACTTTCAACAGGCCGATATCCTATCCTCATTTCAGCCCGACTTTATAGAGAGCTTAATCCCAAGACATCCTATCTACTTAAACCTACTACCCAAAAAAGCGATGAAATATATTGCAAAACCGCACCCCAACACATTACCAGCTTTAAAGATGTTAACTAAAGAGGGTTTTGATTTTGATTATGAGGTAGATATTTTTGATGCTGGCCCTCAAATATCAGCTTCAGTTACTTCAATACAATCCGTTAAAAACAGTAAGATAAAAAAGGCTCATGTAACTAAGGAGCCTCTTGATAAGGCAGACTTATTTCTAATAGCCAATGTACCTCAACAAGCTAAAAACTTCCGCTGCACTAGTGCCAAAGCTATACGCTCAGAAGACAATAAAAAACTTTATTTAGAAGCTGAAACATTAAAAGCACTTAAAATTAAAATTGGAGATAGCATCAGGTATACTCCACTACATAAACCTAAAAAGGACAGTTTATGGAAAAAAGCTTATTCATCAATGGTCAATGGTCAATGGGTGAAGGAGAAACTCTAAGCTCATACTCACCCTTTAATCAGGAAGTGGTATGGGAGAAAAAAACCTGTTCAACAAAGCAGCTTTCAGAAACTCTAGACTCCTCAACAGATGCCTTTAGAAAATGGTCTGAAACAGATTCCTCAAAACGACTTAACTATATCAAAAACTTTGAGAGCTTGCTAAAAGAAAATGCTGAAAGTATTGCAAAAACTATCTCTATTGAAACAGGTAAATTACTTTACGAATCAAAACAAGAAGTAGCTGCTTCTATAGCCAAAATAGCTATTTCCATTGAAGCTTATGAAGAGCGAACCCCTAAAAAATCATGGTCTCTTCAGCAAAATCAGTTTCATTTAGTTCACAAACCTCATGGGGTTATTGCTGTTTACGCCCCTTTTAACTTTCCTTTTCACTTACCTAATGGTCATATTGTACCCGCTCTTTTAGCAGGTAACTGTGTAATTCTAAAACCTAGTGAGCATACTCCAATGGTCGCTGAGGCCATGATAGAACTATGGGAAAAGGCTGGTTTACCAAAGGGAGTTATCTCACTTCTTCAGGGAACGAAGGAATTAGCCGTTAACTTAGCGGCATCAAATGATATAAATGGCCTTTTTTTTACAGGTTCTGTTGAAACAGGACTGGTGTTATCTAAGCAATTTGGAGCTACTCCTGAAAGAATTTTAGCCTTAGAACTTGGTGGAAATAATCCGCTAATTTATTCCAGTTCTTCTGATATTAAAGCTGCTATTTATACAACCCTATGCTCTGCTTTTATCAGTTCAGGTCAACGCTGCACCTGTGCTAGACGACTAATTATTGTAAACTCGAGCACTAGCAGTGAATTTCTAAATGGGCTCTTGCAAGCCAGTAAATCTCTTAAAATATCTTCATCATTTGATGATAATTCTGCTTTCATGGGACCTGTAGTAAGTAAACAAAGTGCTTCTCAGGTTATGAAATGGCAACAAAGACTTATTGATCTCGGAGCTAAACCTCTTCTTGAAGCAAAAGTTGATAGTGAAAACCCTTGTCTAGTTAGCTGCGGGATTATAGATACTAGCGATATTGACGCTCCTGATGAAGAGTGCTTTGGCCCTATTTTACAAGTTAAAAGGGTAAACACCTTCTCTGAAGCCCTAGAGGAAGCAAAAAAGACTAGGTATGGATTAGCTGGTGGAATAATAACAGAAAATGATGAAGAATTTTTAGAACTAAGGCAAAAATTAAAGGCTGGTATTATAAACAAGAATACTCCAACAACTGGTGCAAGCTCAAAAGCCCCATTTGGAGGCGTTGGTGTAAGTGGAAACCATCGTCCTTCAGCATATTATGCTGCTGACTATTGTGCCTACCCATGCGTGTCGTCTGAATCTACGCATTTAACTTTACCTGAAACTACTCTACCTGGCATCAGCTTATGATAAGTGATGAACACTATGATGAAGTTAACTTTGATGGCTTGGTAGGCCCTTCTCATAACTATGCTGGACTTTCATTTGGAAACCTTGCCTCACAAAAGAACAAACTAAGTCTTTCAAGCCCTAGAAAAGCTGCTCTAGAAGGACTCGAAAAAATGTATCGACTGTATAAAATGGGACTTAAACAAGCTTTTCTACCTCCCCACCCTAGGCCTTACCTACCACTAGCACGCTCTCTTTCTTATAAAGGGTCACTACACTCCACTATCGAAAACATACAAAGTAAAGATCCTGTATTACTAAATAACTTATATTCAGCTTCAAGTATGTGGACAGCAAATGCCGCAACATGCACCCCTTCTTTAGATAGCACAGATGGAAAAGTGCACTTTACTATCGCTAATTTAAGTTCTAACCTACATAGGTCTATAGAGGCCAACTTCTCTTACCATGTTTTTAAACATGTTTTTAATAATAGCAACTTATTCTGTATACACTCCCCTCTTGAGTCACCTTTATTTTTTAGTGATGAAGGAGCTGCTAACCATACAAGATTGTGTGCTTCACATGGTAAAAAAGGATTAGAGTTATTTCACTTTGGCCACTATAGCTACCAAAAAAGAGCTTCAAAACCCAACAAATACCCTTCTAGACAAAGCTATGAATCTTGTTATTATATTTCTCAAAAGCATCAAGTCTCTCCTGATCTTTGCCTGTTCATCAAACAAAATTCAGAGGCTATTGATAGCGGTGTTTTTCATAATGATGTCATCTCTGTTGGGAATGAGAACTTTTTATTATACCATGAGATGGCCTTTGAAGACTCTGCTAATATAGTCAATAAAATACAAAAAACCTGTGAAGACCACCTTCATTTTTCCCCTTATTTACACTGTGTAAAGCAAAGTGATATTACTATAGAAGAAGTAGTTAAAACTTACCTTTTCAACTCACAAATTTTGCGTCTTCCAGATGAGAGCATGATGCTTTTATGTCCCTCTGAGTGTGAAGAAAGTGAAATAGTTTCAAAGTATATTAAGCAGCTAATTGAATCGGAAAATCCTATACAGTCTTCTTCTTATTTTAACCTTCGTGAAAGTATGTCAAATGGAGGTGGACCAGCATGCTTAAGGCTTCGTGTACTATTAAATGAAAAAGAACAATCAAGCCTTCCTAGAGGAATACTAATCAATGAAACTTCTTATGAAAAGCTAAAGAAGCTAATTAACAAGCATTACAGACAAGAGCTACATAGCAGTGACTTAAAAGACCCTTATTTTGCTAGTGAGTGCCTAGAGACTTTAGATGAGATAGCAAAACTTATAGAGATACCAGAACTTTATACCCCTTATCTATAGGTTGTTTATGGAAAAGATGCTTCAAGAAGTACAAAGCAAAACAGACGGGGAAGTCTTAAAAAGCACCGTACACCGTGCTTTATATGCTGTAGACGCTTCTATGTTTGAAGTATTACCTGATGCTATTTTTATTCCTCAAAGTCAAGAAGATGTTCAAGAAGCTGTTTTTATAGCCCATAAATACGGAATTAGCACAACTGCAAGAGGTGCTGCTACT
>JAACFD010000116.1 GCA_009937555.1 Chlamydiales bacterium
GCAATTAAAAAGCTTCCCATCAACTTTTCAATCATAGGGAAAAAACTTTCTAACTTCTTCTTAAAGCTTTTAATGGTAATTAAACTAGCTAACGATGCAAACCAAAGAAAAGTTAGAAGTATGACTTCAGCAGCTATCAAAGCTAAGATTAAATTAGGAGTTTTTAGATCGATAGTGGCGGAAAACAAGCAAAGAAAGTAGACGCTGCACTTTGGGTTAAATATGTTAGTAAATGTACCTTCTAAAAGGGAACGGGCAAGGCTTCTTTTCCTCTCTATAGCTTTCTCTGAAGTAACTTGATGCTTTTCTTTGCTTTTTCCTGAGATAATCGAGCTAATACCTAGGTAGCTTAGATAAGCTGCTCCCACTAACTTTATAACAAAGAAAATAGATGGGGTAGATTGAATTAATACAGCAACCCCCAGAAGAGTATACAGCACATGGACACCAATCCCTAGTGAAATGCCCAGTGCTGTCATGATCCCATGGGATCGTGAGTGAGAAAGAGAGTTTCTAACAACTACTGCAAAGTCAGGTCCAGGAAGTACTAGACCAAGAAGGTTTACTAGCGCAATGGCTATGAATTCATCAAGGTAGGGGGTAAGCATGCTTTTTTCTCTGTTTAAACCTCTTTGCTAATGAAGGTAACACTCTAGATAAATAAGTAGGGTGTCTAATTTAAAGCTACACCTACTTTTTGCTAGTCTATTTGCTGAAAGTGAATCTACAGCAGCCACTATTTTTCAGCGTAAATTAAATATTTTAAATTTAAAGGCGTCTTTTTTAGCAAAACAGCTTCAAACTAGTCAAGCTAATAGGGGCATAGTGGAGAAAGAAGCCTTTGTTATATTTTTATTTTACCTTAATAAAAGGTTTAAATATCTTTTGTATGATTTGCCGCAACAAACAAGTAATTAGACACATAGAATTAAAAACAAACAAACAAACTTTCTTAAGGAGAAAAAAATATCCGACTTAACTTTTAATTTAGCTGCAGCTAGAAATGATGATACTTTTACAACATCAGCTCAAGCTCAGTCTGATCTTTCTGTCAGCACAAAAACTTGTCTAACTATTACAGGTGGAGCTTTTGCAGCTTTATCGGCACTTAAAATGGTTGCTGATATTCGTTCAGGAAAGCTTTCTTTATCTTCACTAAAGAGTATTAACTTAGGTGCTTTAAAACCTGCTGCTTCATTTGCAGTTAAAGCTGGCTTATTTTCAGCTGCTGTTGGTTTTGCTCCTAAAGCTTATTACGCTCTACAAAGAAATATGCTTCAACTTTCTTTAACTCACCTAAAGAAAAATGATGATACTATTAGAACTAGCTTACAGGCTGTTAATGATTTACTACCAGAAGGTTCTACAGCTGCTGATGTAGCTAGCTTACCTGAGTGTTTAGCTTGGATTAAAGCTGGTGCTGAAAATAAAGTTACAACTCCAGCTGCTGAAGAAGGTGGAGAGCCAACAATTACTGATGCTCCTCAATCTTTATTTGAGTACTTAACAGCTAACACAGAGACATTAGCTGCTGAGATCCCAGCTTTCTTAAAAGCTGATGATAGTGGCGAACTAAGTAATGACAAGTGTGATGCTTTTGCAGCTAATAAGGATGCAATTCAAGCTGAGATTGCAAAGCTACAAGCTTTAAAAGTAGAAAGAGCTATTATTGTAATGAAAAACATTGCAGTAATGCATAAAGCTACTCAAGAAGCTATTACAGCTGAAGGAACGCTAAAAGCTGATACTTTAATTCCTACTAAAGAAGCAGCAGCAGATAAGGCTGATGCTTAATTTATAAACTTAGTTTATAGATATAGAATTTTGTTATGTGTATGAAGAGCTTAAGGGCTTATATCAAGCCTTTAAGCTCTTTTTTTTTATGCTTATATATAAAAGTATAAGTATTTCCTCAATTAGATAGAGAGAAAAAGTTAGGGGAGAAGAAGTACTAAAGTTTAGCGCTCACCAATTACAGCTACTCCTTCAAGTTCAGCTCTTATCGATCTAAAGCCAGCTCTGCGTTTTGTGACGCCAATAGTTGGAGCAAAATGTTCAGCTAAAGACCTAAGCCCTGTAGCTTCAACAGCCGCTTTTCTACCAATATCTAAACTTAGGGCAGCATCCCTGCTTCCCACAAACTCCGTATCAAATATCTGGAAAAAGCAGCTTTCTCCTTCTTCTAGAGAACTATCCCCGCCTGCAATACCAGCCATTGTATCACAAAGGTAACCAAGTTTCTGAACCATACGCATATAGCCGGCTCTTTCTCTTTGTCTCTGGCCTTTACCTAGGCCTTGCGTCAGATGTTCAATGTAGTACTCAAAAGCTGACTTCTCAACTTCTGTTCCGTCGCTATATTGCACCTTTATCCTACTTTTAATCATGGCAAAGTAATCTACATACTTTGCTACTCGTAGTGTAATATCTTGAGCTGCTTTCATTCTATCATGAGGATCTTTAATTTTATCAATTCCTTGAGCTACATTGTATAGGTGATTAAGTTCACGGTCAAACTCTCTTGATAGTGAGGCAAACTTATCTAAACCTAATGCTGGTATGTCTGCAGAGGTAACATCTGTATATGATCCATCAGAGTTTCTTTTTCTTAGTAAGTTGTTAGCACAGGTAAGGGTTTTACCAACTCTTCTTCCAATTCGCTCAACCCTTGCTGCTCCTCTACTTCCTGGAAATAGACCTCTAAAACCTTTTTGTAACTCTTCTCTAATAGCACGTTTGCTAGCTGCATTTTGGATAAGACCAAATAAGCCACGGGCATCTCCTTTTTCTATGTAGGTTCTTAGCCCTTCTCCCATTGTTGTAATAGCACTTGAGTTAGTTTTTATTAGGCCTCTGAGCTCTTCTATCTCTTCATCATGTCCATCAAGTCTTTCGATGTTTTGCTCTATCTGATCATTTTGAGCGACTAGGATCTCCCGGTGCTCATAGAGTTCTTCTTGATGTTGTCTTAGTTGTTCAAGAGCTTCCTCTAATTTAGCTTTAGTTTCAGCATCAGGATTATCTTCTTCGAGTTTTCTCTCAAGCTCAGCTTGTTCGCTACGTAATGATGCAAGCTCCTCTTTAACAAGCTCAATTGATTTTGCCATTTCACGTGCTATAGCAGCCTGTTCAGCGATGTTATCAGCATTTAGTTTGATGCGGGCTTCATGGTTAGCTAAAGTGGCATCATGTCCATCAATACGACTTTTATGATTGGCAAGTGTGGCTTCAAGACGTTCTATCTCTCTAGCAAAGTCCTCTCTAACTTTAGCTATCTCTGCATCTAGCTTTATGCCTAGCTCTTCTTGGCTAGTTTTTACTCCCTTAACATCCTGAGCAAGCTTATTGAGTAAGGCTTGCAGGATATCCTGATCTCCCTGTCCAGCATCTTGTAGTCGCCGAGCATAATCCACAAGTTCATCATCTAAACCTTCTAAGAAGCTATCTAAGTTTAACTTCTTTAGAGCATTTAAATCGGTTTGCATCATCTCATGTATGCGATCTCGCTCTTCTTTAGCTTGTCCTAGCCATTCTTGTATCTCAGCTTTCTTATCAGCTGGAACCTGATCAAGTTGAGCCTGCCAGTCAGCAATCTGCTTTTCATAGGCAGCATAAGCTTCATTGCATTTTGTCAAGTCAGGCTTATCTAAGGTCATTCTTCCTAACTTTGATAGCTCTGCTGATAGCTCTCCTTGCAAGCGAGAAAATTCTTCTTCGTCAGTATCTGTCCAGCTAGCAATATCTGCTAATTTATCATCTATGCGTTGATTTAAAGCTTCTTGCTTTGCTAAATGTGCGTCGCGATATTTTCGCCAATCTTCTTTTGCCTTTAGCAATTTATCTCTGTCAATAGCAAGGTCATCTAGTTTGTCAAGACCGCTAAATGCTGTATCCAGTTCACGATTAAGCACGTCAGCTTGTTTCTCTAACTGACCTTTCCATTCTTCAATTTCTCTTGTTTTGGCTGAAACGCGTTTATCTAACTTCGTTTGAGCTTCATCTTTGGCGGCCTCATAATCTCTGTATGCTTTTTGTACGGCAGCATTATCAGGGTCGCGAAGCTCTTCCGGAGAAAATTTTTCTAACTCAGCATTAAGTTTGGCTTCTAGGCGCGTAAACTCAAGCGCTAGTCTATCTTTATAAACGCCAATTTCAGCCTCTTTATCTCTTACCATCTTGTCTAAAGCTTTTTGCCTAGCTGTTGCATTTTGCTTATAAGCCTTGTATAGCGTTTTAAGTTGCGATTGGTCTGGGTCTTCAAGTCCCTGCTCCTTGTACTTTCCTAGACTTTCTACAAGCCTTGCATTAACAGCTTCAAACTCAGAGTCAATGTTACCTTGCCAAATAGCAATCTCTTTTTCTTTAGCACTGACCGCTTCAGCAAGGGCTCTATTTTTTTCAGCTATTTGCCTTTCATAATCAGCGTACATCTTTTCAAGGTCTGCCTCAGGTACTTCAATGCCTAACTTTTCATACTTAGCTAGCTTTTTTTCAAGAGCTAGCTGGGCAGCTCTGTTTTCTTCTTCAACTTTACTTTTCCAGTCTTCAATTTCTTCTTGCTTAGCAACTACTTGCTGCTGCAGTGCCGCTTGTTTAGCGGCAATATTATCCGTATAAGTTTTATAAGCGCTTTCAAGCTCTTCTAGATTAACATCACCTAAAGAACGTTCAGAAAGCTTATCAAGCTGAGCAGCAAGTTCCTTTTCTCTACGGGCATAATCCTCCAGTAATCTACTTTCAAACTCACCAATCTCGGCTTTCTTATCTTCAATTTGCTGATCTAGTGCAGTTTGCTTTTTTGCTACAAGTCCTTCATATTCTGTATATAGATCTCTTACTTCCGCTAGTTCGGGCTCTGTAAGTTTCTTTTCTCCATATTTTGCTAACTTTTCATTTAGCTCTGCTTCTAGTCTGGTAAACTCTCTGTTTGCTGTTTTACGCCATTCAGATATTTCTTCTTTTTTGCGATCAAGGATGCCTTGTAGAGCTCCTTGCTTTTCAGCTAAATGATCTAAATAGGATTGGTAGAACTCTTTCAGCTCTTTGTCATCAACCTCTATACTTCCTTCTTTCATCTTGCTAAAAGTAGCTTCAAGCTGAGCTGTTGCTGCACTATACTCAGCCTCTATACCATCGTCCCACTCTTTGATTTTGAGCTTTTGAGCTGCAATAGCTCCGTCTAGTTCGGCTTGTTTAGCATCTACTTTTTCTTTATACTTTCTATGGGCTTCTTTCACTTCAGCACTATCAGCGCTAAGACCTTGTTTGCCTAGAGCTGCAAGTTCTAGCTGAAGCTCAGACTGTAGGCTAATAAATTTTCTATCAGCTTCTTGTTGCCATGTAGCTATTTCATCTTTTTTACCTCTAACAAGATCGTTTAAGGCGCTTTGCTTGCCAGCTAGATTCTCTCTGTATGCTTTGTATAAAACCTTTAGTTTTTTTGTATCAGCGGGGGTTAGTTCTCCTTCTTGAAGCTCATCTAACTCAGCTTTTAGAGTTGCTGATTGTGCCTCGAAGTCATCAACAAGCTTTCTTTCCCAACCTGCTATTTCAGCTGTTTTAGCTGCAATCTTAGCTGTTAAAGCGGCTTGTTTTTCAGCAACTTTAGCTTGGTACTCATCGTGTACTCTTTTAACTTCAGCGGTATCAGCTGTCAATCCCAGCTTATCCATTGCCCTAAGACGAGTTTCTAACTCTCCTCTCATTTGAGAAAATTCCGTTTCAGCATCAGTCTTCCATCTATCAATTTGACCACTTTTCTCTTGGATCATTCTGTTGATAGTGCTTTGCTTTTCTTGAATGTTGTCTCTATATGAGGCATAAGCCGTTTCTAATTTTTCAATACCAGACTCATCTAAGTCTAACTTTTTAAACTCACCTAATGATGCTGTTAACCGTGCATCAACAGTAGCAAATTCATCTACTAGGTTTCTTTCCCACTCATCAATTTGCCCTTGCTTTTCTGCTATTTTAGCATCTAAAGCAGCTTGCTTCTCAGCAACCTTAGCTTGGTACTTTTCATGAGCTTCTATTACTGCATTTGGATTGGCTTCAAGAGCTTCAGGAGAGAGGGCATCTAATTCAGCTTTTAGCTCAGCTTTCAGTTTGACAAAGGCTTTATTAGCTTCTTTGCTCCACTCACTAATCTCTTCTTTTTTGCCTTCTATAAGCTCATCAAGAGCGGCTTGTTTTCTTGCTACATTATCAGTATAGGTTTTATAGACAAGTTTTACAGCGTCAGTATTTGCATCTAAACCAAGCTTCTCTAATTTACTTAGTTCAGCTTCCAGCTGGCTTTTTGTTGCTTCAAACTCTGCATCTAATGTCCCTTCCCACCTGGCAATTTCCTCTTTTTTAGCAGTTACTCTTGCATCTAACTGCCCCTGCTTTTCAGCAACCTTAGCTTGGTACTTTTCATGAGCTTCTATTACTTCAGCCGAAGCATCTGTAAAGCCTTGCTTTTTTAAAGCTTCAAGACGAGTATTAAGCTCTGCTGCCATACGGGTGAATTCACGCTCAGCTTCACCTTCCCAACGGCTAATTTGATCTGTTTTGCCTTTTATTAGCTTGTTAATCTTACCTTGCTTTTCTTCAATGTTTTTAGTGTAGGCAT
>JAACFD010000117.1 GCA_009937555.1 Chlamydiales bacterium
TACCTAAAAGAAAAGAGTAAAGATCCCGGTCAAATTAATAGTGAATACCTCGATTCACTAAAAGATCTTTTAGATAGCTTTTCCATCATGAAAGAAAAGTTGAATGCTTTTCAACTTAAACTAGATGATGAGATTCTTAATCAGGAATTAGCCAGCGTAGCAAATAAACTACCTAAAGATGATGAACCTGTAAAACTAGAATACTCACCTGTTACTGCAGAAGATTTTCACACAACAACTGGAAATGCGGGCTGGCAGTTAAGCCCTGATGCAGCTAGTATTGCAACAGCAGATATTGGTGAAATAAGCTCTCCAGAAGACTTAATTAGTATGTTCACAGATCCTAGCTCAAAAGTTATGAGCTGTTTAGCAAAGTATCTACAGGAAGGAGTAGAGAAAGATGACTACACTAAACTCTTTCAATTAAGCGATATTATTTTATCTCAATTGCCTCTACCTCCACAGGGTTTTATAGCAGCAGTTAGTGGTGGCATTTACGATCCAAGCAATTGGGTTGGTAAAGAAAGAGAGTTAGCTCAAGTGATGCACTACACTTCTAATATTATGCGCTATCACTATGCTGCTACTAAGCATATGATGGCTATGGGACAAATCTCTAGACTATCTGCAGACTCTGTAGCCAATTTTGCCCAAGGTAAGCTTTTTGCTACCGCTATGAGTAGCCTACAAATAGGAGATATATTTGAAGGTCAGTACTTAGCTCAAAAGTATGATATGATTGAAGATTCACTACTAGATCTTATCCAAAATGGCCTTAACTGTGGGTCTCATCCAAAGTCGCATGAAAAGTTATTAGCTATCAAAGATTTTGCTAATAAAAATAAGAAAATGGCGAATGGCACTCCAAAACCCAAACTTTTTTCTCCTCATCCCAATACGATAACTAGCTCTAGCAAACCTGAGTTTATTAAGGTACTAAAAGCTATTTCAGAGAGTAAACGAACTTTTTTCTCTCCTACAGCATATTCGCCATCAATGCTATATACTACAACAAGTGACTCAAAGCCTATTTCTTTAGATTTAACAGCTAGTCACCTCAATGACCCTTTAGAAATTTCAAGTTGGCCTGAAACTCGTTGGGACTTAACTGCTATAGGTAAAAAAGTTGCTGACTCAGGTGCAAAAGGACATCTAGGTCACTTTAATAAAGGTGAGCTTGGAGGAATGCTTAGAGCGGCAGGTGGTGATGAGGATTCACCTATCCTCCATGAAGCTATGATGTGCTCATTCCCAAGGCTTATATGGCCTGCGCCTATGCGCCAGTTACTTTGTATGCATACAGACCTTCAAACCTTATGCGCTGGTAGAGATAGTTTTTTTACTTCCCTAGAGGAAAAAGGGGCAAGACTTGCTGATGAGAATACGCGAGCTGCTTTTATAGCTGAGAATAAAGCTCAGCTACTTACCAGGGTGTTCACCCCTCCTACTTACCAGCTACTTGCTACGATAAGCTCCAGCACTCAAGCCTCATTTTCTTATAATATTCAGGAGTTAGAACCTAGCGGAAATATTGACTATAAAGAAGGTTTTTTACCACTTTATGCTCAAAATAAGCTAAGACCTTTACTCTCACAAGCTCGAGCACAAGGACGTATCTTTGGTGGTGATTACGTGCGGGATTTCTCACACACACACGCTACTCCTAAAAGATTTTATAATATCAGCAGTTCGATTAAAGAAGACTACTTTAAAGAACTTTTTTCTCTATCAAGTGGTATTCCAAAAGAGCAGAGAGAGATGGAAGAGTATGCTTATGTCCATGCAGCAACAAGTCATTTTATCGCCTCTCCGTTATTAGAAAAAGATATAGAAATTCAACTTATCAAAATCCTATCCAATCCTTCTGGAGGGATAAGAAACTTTATCAACCTGCTTAATAGAAATCCTGAAATTGCCTATCAATTTCCCGATATAATGGTTTTATTTAAAGATAAGTTATCTAATAGTTCGGCTATTAAAGAGGAATTTGGAGATAATTGGAAAAGTCTTTACGAACTAGTGCTAAATTTTTCAACAGGCTTTATTAAAGGTTTAGAGATCAATCACCCTGATTATAGAAAAAGCCCAGGTCTAGTAAAGAGTTATCAAAGCTTGGTCAAGCTAAATATTTTCTATAAAAATATGCTGTCAACTTCTGTTTTTTCTCCTAGAGCTGAAGGAGAAGAGTTAGCAGAGTATCAAGAAAAGATGCAAAGCTTTGTAGATAGTCAGTGTGAAAAGTTCACTTCGGAAAGTTTTGATCTTGCTTTAACAAGGAATTTAGAACAGACAAGGCAGAGCGCCAGTGCTAGTATCTTATCTGCTCTTAGTGATAACGCTAGCCTAAAAGGGAAAGTTGAAACTGTTACTCAAAGTAACCCTGTTGATCTTGAAGCTATTGGCTCTTGGGGTTTATCTACTTTAAAGAGCCTTATATCAGCTATTGAAGCAGAAGAATTAGAAGGTAGCGCTTTTATTATTGCTAAACTTAAGGACTTAGTTGCAGTAGAGGAAAGCAAAGATATAAAAAATCAAATCCGCTTAGCTTTTTATGAGCTAAAAGCAATAGATATACTAGAAACTTATGAGACAAAAGAAGTAGATCGTCTACTCGGAGAAGATGAATTAAAAGTTCTACTAACTTATAAAAACTTAAGCAATCTCTCCCCTCACTTAGAAAGACTAGAAGAGAAAGCTATTAGCCAAGAGATCAAGCTAGCGTTAGCTAAACACTCAGAGAAAATCTTTGCTTCTTTTAATGGCTTAGATTCAGAAAAAAGAGTTGAGATTTTAAACTACCTCTATGAGCTTGAGTATGGAAAGCTACCTGAGGGAAGTAGCTGGAAAGTATCTAGCGCTATGCCCTACTGCTATGAGTATGGAAAACATAGCGATTATTTAGCAGCAGCATATTTTAACGTAATAAGCGCTGGCTTTTACGAACCTGGCGGTAAAACCCTCAACCTATCTGAAAGAAAAGAGCTTTCAAGAAACCCTGCTATTACCAGCTACTTTAAACATAACTTTCTTATCAAAAGCTGCAAAGCAAGGTTTTTTGAAAATAGTCAAACAACCTATGAATTTAAAGAAAAGGGAGAAGAGTATCGACTAGTTGGTCAAGACCCTAAGCTCTATTTACAAAAGAAAATGCATTTAAATGGAGAGGATGTCTGGGTAGAATTTGTAGATAAAAGCAAGGTTGTTTTTAAGGAAAGTTGCCCTGCTGTTTTAGATTCACCTCGTTATCAATACTTTCAAAAAGAAGATAAGACATTAGTGCTATTTGATAGCAACACATCTTGCCCTATAGCTGTTATAGCAGAGGGGAGCACTAGAAGACTTGACGAAGAGGGTAATGCCACACCTTACCTCTTATCAACCCTGATTGGAGAAGAATACAAAGGCAAAAGCTTTGAAACCCTTGAAGAGCTACTGGTATGGAAACATGAAAATCCAGCAGATAAGGGTGAGGATGAAGCTTTAATTAGAATCTATAGCCCTAGATACGAATCTACGATAAAAATCTATAGTGACAAACAGGTAATGGAAACCGAAGAAGGTAGCTATACTCTTGAAGATAGTAAGCAAAAGAGCCTATTAGAGAAATATCCTTATGGGCTTAGTGCACAAAAAGATGGAGAAGACTTTTTCTTCATCCCCTCAGGAATTTTATACTTTGATCCCGATGATCGCTATACAGATACTGGTGGTCCTAAAATTCTTATGGACCATTATGATGGAGCACGTAAAGCTACTAGAAAGCTTTTAGATAAAAATGAACTAAGTCTATCGGATATTAATAGAATAGAATATGGCCTAGCAAACTCTAAAGGCTTTATGAAGTTTAGAAAAGACCCTGATAATGTAGGGAAACTTCTGCCTTTAAAAGGTTTTGAAGCCCAAGGTTATGGAGAACTTTTTTACCTCAGCTTGACACAGCAAAATTATGAAGAAGCAGGTTTTTACTTAGAAAAAATCCAGCGCTACTGGAAAAATTATGCTGATTTAGATAACCCTGTTAACATGGCTCTTATCAAGTGTATCCTAGAAAATCATTCAAAAGATGAAGGGATTCACCATACGGTTTTAAGTTTAAAATTTATCGCTCATTTAAAATCCATTGCTTCTGTCCCCTGCACTGACGAGACTCTCGAAGCTATGCATACTAAACTAGCGTCTTCAAAACAGTTTAAAGAATTCTACGACGCAGAGTCTCCTTTAAGACAGGACTTAGATCACTTTTTTGTAGATGTCTTAGGATCAAGAGCTGTTAAAAGCGATAGTGGGTTTATACCTTTTAAAAGAGATCTTGATGTCAAGCTCACTCCATCAGGGGAAGTTGAGACAGACTTTTTCAATCTCTCCCTTGCTATGCATCAGCTAAAATATAGATACAGTCAACTGCTCTCACTAAGTGAAAAACAAAACTATTTTACTGAAGAAGAACGTGAAGTTTTAGCTGTTGCTAGAATGCTAAGAGAAGAAGAGAGGGATGGTTCTGCGCCTCATAGCTTAGATAGAGAAAAGGTAAGAGCACCTGATTCGAAAAGCCTTCACCTAAATACTTCATTATTAGAATCTCTTGAGAGCCACTTTCTTCAAGAGCATCCCGAAGAAGAACTAGATAGCTATGAAAAAGGCGCTCCAGGATCACAATTTCAAAGAGAGTTTATCGATAATTATGCTACTTTATTAAAAGGGGCTACTGAAGAAGAGCTTGCTCTACTAAAGTTAACATTAGTACAAAGACTAGGGGAAAAATCAGACTCTATTGACCGGGAAGTTAATGATTTTATCAGCTGTATTTATGAAATTATCTTAGCTAACCCTCCTGAAGAAAGTTCTAGTGAAACTACTATCCCTTTAGATAGCTTAGCTACTGAAAAGCAGTTCTTAGCAAAACACTATCACTTTGATAAAACTCCTGGTGAATTAGAAGTAGAGCTAAAAAACCTAACAAATGAAGCGGGAGATAAAATAGCTTTTGGTATTTGCCCTTCAACTAATACTAAAGCTGATCAGGAAAAAGAAGGAGATGCCCCTGCATTAAAAGCTTATACGATTGTATTAGCTATCAATGGACAGGTATTTCAAGCTGAAGTATCAAAAGATGAGATAAAAAAACTAAAAGCTGGAGATCTGAAAAGCTTAATTCGTAGTGCGATTCAGAAAAGATATAGTAATGACTGGAGCTCATTAGGCATCTCAGATTACAGCTCTTGGCGCTTTGAGCAATTAGGAGAAAGCAGCCACTTCCGAATTGCAGGCCCTGGTGGCAGCAGCAAAACATTCTCCCTGGTAGGATCTAAAGACTCTTTATCTCTACCTAGCGCAGAGCAATTAAGAAAAAAATCTACTGTAAGTTTAGATAGCGAGAAGACAAAAGCTATAGGCCTTTCTAGTAACTGCAGTGTTCATTTTTATAACAATAGGGTTAAGCTCTGCCAACTGGAAGGTAAACCCAAAAAGGTTAAGCTAATCCTGACTAAAGAAGGCTCGGCTGAGTCCACTGTAAAAACAGTGACACAAGCAGCTCTTATGGATGGTGATCTTAGTTTACTTGATATATTTAGTGTTGAACTTGCAAGCTCTACTGAAGCTGCAAAAGCAGCTGCTAGTCGCATTACTCTAGAGGGCTCAAATTTTGATCAAAATAAGCTTATCCTACCAGGTACTGATGAAGCAGAATATACCTTAGAAATGACTACTTGCCCTAACCTAAACATGCTCTTTAACCTATTTGAAAGAGCTCATCTCCCAAGTGAAGAAAAACGTACCCTTAAAGGACTTGATCTTGATAGCAAGAGTTCTACAAGGGCTTATTCAAGTAGTAGAGCTGACAAAAAAGCTTCTGCTCTAGCTAGCTCTGTAGATAGACTGCATGAGCTGCATGAACAAGCTGAAGAAATGAGTCCTCTATCTTTAGAAGAAGCAAAGCACATTCACTACCTTAACGCTTCTGGAAAGCCAGAAAAAGGCTACTTTAAACTTACTCAAGATGATAGCACTGGGGATTACACTTTAGCATTATATAGCGATGAAGCGTGCACTGATGAACTATTAAGCTGCTTAAAAACTAAAGAGCTGCTGCAAGAAAGCATTAGCTTAGATGATCATTTTAGCGCAGAAGATTTCAGCTTTCCTCACTGTAAGCTACAGGCTAGCTTTGCTCCAGGAGAAAATCAAATACTATTTCAAAGTAATGTTATCTATGAGTTTGAAGAGGATATATCAGCTCTTGAAGCTGAGCTAAAATCTCATACTCTACGCAGCGTAAAATCAGGAGTGTTAAAGGGCGAACTACCCACTTTCACTCCCTTAAAAGGACTTGCAGATAGTGTTATAGCTGGAAGCGCTTCAGAGCTTATAAATCCAGAAATTGATGGTCTTGAAAGTGAAAGAGCAGGACAAAAAAAGCATCGCTTTTACGAAAGAATTGCCGATGCTTCACAAGATTACGATGAACTTGAAAGAGAGTTTATTGCCAACAAACTTCAAGAGGCTGATGAAGATTATCTTGCAGGTTGGGAAGCTAGCCTTATAGCCGAAAAGAAAGCCGATAAAAGAGTAGAAATACTTGAAGCTAATATCACCGAAACCACTGTTGATAA